>JBDTWF010000001.1:0-7345 GCA_040006815.1 Candidatus Moraniibacteriota bacterium
AGGAAGTGCGCTGCACAGGAGGTATCGTTGCACGCCTCTATAAAGACGTCGGCAATGACGGGAAATTTGATCTAAGCAAAGAGGAAGACCCAGACGGTTCAGCTTGGATCCTTGATGCGAAATACAATATGTCGCTAGTCCAATCTCTAGAGGTAAAATGCCGCTAGAAGTTCATATGCAAAAAGAGATAGTAGGAAATATAACTGTTTGGAAGACGAAAAATATAGTTGATAAGTTTGCTTTCTGGTTTTTTCTGGTGTTATTCGCAACTGGGCTCGTGATCGGCACCTACAAACGAAATTTTGGCGTTACTTCGATCGCCATCTATATCCTCCTTCTCTTTTGGACCATTCAGACACTTCATACTAAGGAAGTAAATGGGGAATACTGGATCTTTCGAAAATGGTGGCAAAAAACTAATTATGTTTTTGCGTTTCTTCTCTTCTTATTTCTGATACTTACGCTCTGCACCTGGCTCCTTTATATTGTTTTGAAACTCCTCAAATAAGGGGTACTGCGAGTCCTTCGCCTAGATTTTCATTTGGCTCATGGGGAGTTTCAAAGTGCATGATAAACTCTGAATATGAATATCCTCATTCTCGGTGGCGGTGGAAGAGAACATGCGCTTGGTTGGAAGCTTTCTCAATCTTCAAGGGTTGAGAAAATACTTTTTTCTCCTGGAAATGGCGGAACTTTGAATGTGGGCGAGAATGTCAATTTAGACTTGGCAGATCATTCCTCAGTTCTTTCATGGATTGAGAAACAGAAAATAGATCTTGTGGTGGTTGGTCCAGACGAGTATCTCGCTCAAGGCGTGGTAGACAGCCTCTATGAGAAAGTAAAGGTTTTTGGACCGACCAAGGCCGCCGCTGAAATTGAGTGGTCAAAAGCCTATGCGAAACAATTCATGGCAGAGGAAGGCATTCCGACAGCAAAGTTCGCGACTTTTTCGGAAATGGATGAAGCTCAAAGGTATATTCGTGAAGAGAAATTTCCTCTGGTTATCAAGGCTGATGGTTTGGCCTTGGGTAAAGGGGTTGTTATTGCACGAACTCTCGAGGAGGCCAATCAAGCTCTTACTACAATAATGAAAGAGAAAATATATGGCTCAGCCGGAAATAAAGTGGTGATTGAAGAGTTTCTTACTGGGAAAGAGATTTCCATTCATGCCTTTTGCGATGGTGAAACCGCAATTCTTTTTCCTTCTTCCCAAGACCATAAGCAAGCTTTTGATAATGATGAAGGGCCAAATACCGGAGGCATGGGAACAATTGCTCCTGTCCCCGGAGTGAGCGAGGCGCAACTCACAGAAATACAAGAAAAGATCATTATTCCGACATTACAGGGCCTAAAAAAGAGAGGACGAACTTTTTTAGGACTTCTCTTTCCTGGAGTAATGCTCACTTCAGGCGGTCCGAAAGTAATTGAGTTCAACGCGCGCTTCGGTGATCCAGAAACGCAATCCTACATGCGACTTTTGAAAACAGATCTCCTCGAAATTCTCCTTGCCTGTGTAGGTGGAAAGCTTATGAGTCAAAAAGTTGAGTGGGAGAAAGGATATGCTTGTTGTGTTGTTCTGGCGTCTGGCGGATATCCCCACGAGTATAAGAAAGGGATCTCTATTCACGGTCTTGAAACGGCAGATACAAATGGCGTGGTTGTTTTTCAAGCAGGTACTCGATTTCAAGAAGAACAATTGGTCACGAACGGCGGAAGAGTCCTCGGTGTGACTACTACGGGTGAGTCTTTGGAAGAAGCGCTGGACAAGGCCTATACACTTACTCAGCATATTCATTTTGAAGGAATGCAATTTAGAAAAGATATTGGCCAGAAAGCATTGACAAATCGCTGAAATCGTCCTATTGTTCCCGCAGTTTTAGAAGCTCGTTAACATCTTTAACTTCACCCAAAGAGGCTAAAAATGCTACTTCCTATTGAAGATTTGCGGAGCACAATCGTTGAAACAATCCGTTCCAATCAGACTACAATCCTTGTCGGCGAGACGGGTTCAGGGAAAACAACTAGACTCCCATCCTATCTCTATGAATCAGGCTTCTCGAAAAACGGCATCATTTGTATCACTGAGCCGAGACGGATTGCGGCCATATCGGTGGCCAATTTCGTAGCAAAGACAATCGGAAAGAACGCAGTCTCGTACCAGGTTCGTTTTGACAACACTTCAACATATGAGACCGCCGTGAAGTTCATGACGGATGGAATCCTTCTGAGGGAAATCAAAAGCGATCCACTCCTTTCCAAGTATTCAGTGATCATGCTCGATGAAGCCCACGAGAGGAGCGTCAACATTGATTTCCTCCTGGGTCTTCTCAAGAAGATCCTCACCCTGAGAGCTGACCTTCGGCTAGTAATCGCTTCTGCGACTATAGACGCAGAAAAGTTCTCGACCTATTTCGGGAGCGCTCCTGTTATCAATGTCGAGAGTCGTCGGCACGAGGTGGCTATCATCTGGGGAGAGAAAGATTACTGGGATATCAAGGATGTCGTTCGCCGATGCGTGGAAAAGGTTACTGAAATCCACGAACGAGGAAAAAGCGGAGACATTCTCGTCTTTCTTGCCAGTTATGAGGAAATTCATGAGGTAAGCGAGAAACTCTGGAGGGCTCATCTGACCAATGTCGTTGTTTTACCGGCGCATGGAGGTCTCTTACCCGAAAGACTCGACCTCATCTTCGAGAAGTATCCGGGGTGTATACTATTTGTGTAAACAGCGTAAAGAAAGGCTATGGAAAAAATACGCATCGAACAGCATAGTTTTGCGGGCGGGCTGTGGTTTGCCGGATGGCTTTTCACCATCGGCTATCTCCACCTCGCTTTCTGGAAAGGACTCCTCGCCATTGTCTTGTGGCCGTATTTTCTCGGACTGGTCGCGAGCCGTTTCCAGTTGTAGCTTATCGAGCGACGACGATGCCCCAGACGGAGCGGGCACCGGCGAGCTTAAGAGCTTTGGCGCACTCTTCGAGCGTGCTCCCGGTGGTGGCCACATCATCCACGAGCCAAACATATTTTCCCGCGAGGGAATTTTTGTTTTCATCCGCAATGGCGAAAGCGCCGGAGAGATTTTGGAGCCGTTCTTCACGAGTCTTGGTCTCTATCTGAGGCTTGGTAAAGCGCGTTCGGACGAGGAGAGCGTCGAGGATGGGGATCTCGAGTTGCGGCGTGAGATCTTGGGCGAGGGCATCGGAGAGGAGCTTGGCCTGGTTGAAACCCCGGTAGCGGAGGCGCCTCGGGTGAAGAGGAACGGGGAGAATCGCGTCCGGGAGGGGGAGGGAATTGTGGGCGAGGGCGCGCTCGATGAGGGAAGCGAGAGAAAAGGCGAGGTTTTCGATAAAGCGGTACTTGAAGGTGTGGATGGCGCGCTCGATGAGGCGATTCTTGTACGGAACGGCGATGAGGAGGCCGTCGAGAGCAGTTTTCCTCCGGCACTTCTTGCACACTGCGCCATTGGGGGAATAGGGCACTCGGCAAATGGGGCATTCTTGGGAATCGCGCTCAGGGATGCGATCCCGGCACGAGTCGCAGATGAATTGTCCTTCTCGACTGCACCCGAGGCAGACAATGGGAAAGAGAGCGTCAACGATGACCCCCTTCAAGCGAACAAAGAAGCTAGTGGGTGATGATCTTTCCATTCTTTACGCTGACCGTCACGGACTTTTTCTTGCCTTCAGCGAGGAGCTTGGTGGCGATGGCGTGTTCTACGATGTCCTGAACATTCTTTCGGACGAGGCGCGCGCCTTGCTCGGGGGCGAAGCTTTTTTCGGCGATGAATTTCACGAGGGACTCACCGTACCGAAGTTGTTTTCCTTGGGTGCCAAGCCGTTCCTTGAGGACAGCGAGCTCGAGAGTGGTGATTTTTTCGAGGGCTTTTTCGTCGAGAGCGTTGAAGACGATGGTGTTATTGAGTCGGCCGATGAGCTCTGGGCGCATGGTTTTCTTGAGTTCGTCGAGGACTTCGCGCTTGATGGATTCGAACTGAGCGTGAATGTTTTTGGCCGAAACGCCGGAGCCGAAGCCAATCTTGGCCGTCTGAGTGAAGCTCGTCGTTCCGATGTTGGAGGTGAGGATGATGAGAGTGTTCTTGAAACTCACTTTTCGGCCTTCGGCATCGGTGAGAGTTCCCTCGTCGAGGATCTGGAGGAGGAGGTTGAAGACATCTGGATGGGCTTTTTCGATCTCGTCAAAGAGAACGACCGCGTAGGGGCGCCGCCGCACTTGCTCGGTGAGCTTCCCGCCTTCGCCGTAGCCGACATAGCCAGCCGGGGAGCCGAGGATCTGGGCCACCGAGTGGCGCTCCATGAATTCGCTCATGTCGAGACGGATGAGGGCGCGCTCGTCGCCAAAGAATTCCTTGGCCAGGATCTTGGCCACATGCGTTTTCCCCACACCGGTCGGTCCGAGGAAGAGGAATGAGCCGAGCGGTCGATGCGGATCATTGATGCCGGAGACGGAGCGCGTCAGAGTAGCCAGGACCTGATCGATGACTTCTTTTTGGCCGATGATGTTCTTTTCACAGGCCGAGCGAATATTGGCGAGTCGCATGGCCGGAGTGACCGAGGAGAGCTTGCTGAAGGGGATGCCCGTCATCTGGGCCACCACGCGGAGGATGTCGAGCGGGGTGACTTCATGGTGGCTAGGGCGAGCCTGCTTCTTCCCGGGAGCGACGAGAGCGTTGATCTTTTTTTCGAGAGCCTTGAGCTCGCTCTGGATCTTGCCGGCTTCGTCATAGCGCTCTTCTTCGATGAGGATCTCCTTGGACCGAAGGAGGGCTTCGTGTTCTTTTTCGAGTGTGAGGACGGTCGTGAAGGATGAGGTTGTTTTCTTGCGGCGGCGGACGAGGGAAGCCGCTTCGTCGAGGAGGTCAAAGGCCTTGTCGGGAAGAAAGCGCTCAGTCAGGTAGCGGAGGGAGAGATCAACCGCGGCGTCGACGGTTTCTGGAGGAATAGTGAGTTCGTGGTGGTTTTCGTAGAGATGCTTCACATTTTGGAGGATGTGTTTGGTCATCTCGACACTGGGCTCATTCACCTGGAGGGTCTGGAAGCGGCGTTCAAGGGCGGCGTCTTTCTCGAGATAGCGCTTGTATTCGGCAAAGGTGGTGGCGCCGATGCACTGGATCTCGCCTCGCGAGAGGGCGGGCTTCAGTATATTGGCCGCATCGAGGCCGCCATTAGTGTTACCGGTACCGATGAGAGTGTGGATCTCATCAATGAAGAGGATGAGGTTCTTGTTTTCGCGGGCTTCGCGGAGAACTTCCTTGATTCTGGTCTCAAATTCGCCCCGGAAGCTCGTTCCGGCGACGAGGAGGGTGAGGTCAAGCGAGAGAATGCGCTTTCCGGCGAGGATGGGGCCGGCTTCGCCCCGTTCGATTTTCTTGGCCAAGGCCGCGACGAGAGCGGTTTTCCCCACGCCAGGCTCGCCGATGAGGAGGGCATTGTTCTTTTGTCGGCGGCCGAGGATCTGCATGAGGCGTTCGAGTTCTTCGGTTCGGCCAATGAGGGTTTCTTCACGAAGAAGGGGGTCTCGCCCGAGGTCGGTCGCATATTGGTCGAGGAAGGGAGTGAGGCTTCCTTCCTTGGTGCGGTTGTTGGTGAGGGAGAAGTCGGGCATGTCAAACATTTTAGCGAGTTGTGGGAAATGTTCAAAGTGGAGGTGGGATTCGATGACGCCGTTAATCTTCTTCTCTTCGATGTTGAGAGTGAGGATGACACGGTCGAGCTCTTCGGTGCGGATTTCGAGGAGGGCTGAGACGAGGTGCTCGGTCCCGACATACGGGTAGCCGAAGTGGCTGGCCAGGAAATAGGCGCGCTTCAGGATATCTTTGGTCACGGGGGCGAGGCTCGGAGAGTAATGGGCCGTTTTCTTCTTGTGATCGAGGCTTTTCTTGAGGCAGAGCTTTCCCACTCGCTCTTTTTCAAAACCGATGTTGTCGAGGAGGATACTCCCGAGGCTCCCGTGCTCGAGGGTGAGGGCGAGGAGAAGATGGCGTGGCTCGATGCCTTCGCTTCGCGTATAGCGCGCGATGTCACGCGCCTCTTTGAGGACATGGCGGGCGTGGAGGGAGAGTTTGTGGGTGAAAGAAATGTCGAGCATAGGGACTCTTAGTCTAGATTTTGCTAGAGCGTCTGTCAATGGCATTATACTGCATTCAAAAAGAGTAAACACATCTTTCTTCACTCGTTCTTTTGTGATAGAGTGAATGTGTCAACACAAAAAAAACACGCATGTTTGGTTTTGGAAAACCCTTTTTTCTTGGTATTGATTTTGGGACCTCCTCCATCAAGGTTGTCCTCCTCTCCGTCAAAGACAATCGGCCGGTTTTGATGAACTACGGAGAAGTCGATCTCGGCTCTCTCGAGCGTGGCGGGGTATCCAATCAGGGAGACTATGATGCGACGGTTACGGTGTACCTCCGGAGCCTTTTGGATCGCATGAAGGTCAAGACCAAGGAAGCCTATGTCGCCATGCCGGCCTTCATCGGACTCATTACCCTTGTGGAGTTCCCGGAGATGAGCGAACAGGAACTTGAGGAAGCCATTCGTTTCGAAGCGCACAAGTACATCCCTTCTCCTTTGGAAGAAGTGGCTTTGAGCTGGGAGATAGTGGGCCGGCGTGAGAGCGGGAAAGATCCTGAGACGGGCAAAGTGTCCAATCGTATTGAAGTGCTTCTCGTCGCCGCACTCAACAAAGAAGTCGAGCGCTATGAAAGCTACATCAAATCCACCGGATGCGAGATGCAACTTCTCGAACTTGAGACCTTTTCTCTTGTGCGGGCCATCGTCGACGGAGATACCGGCGTGTATCTCGTCATTGACATCGGGTCTCGGGCGACCAATCTCATCCTGGTGGAGCATGGTCTGGTGAAAGTGAGTCGCAATCTCGATATAGGCGGAAAGGACGTCACGCGCACGATTACCGAGAGCCTCTCTATTGCACTTGATCGAGCCGAGGCCCTGAAGAAAAGTGGAAAGGATTTTCTTAATTCGCCGGAATCCAAACTCATCTTTCCGGGTTTGCAGTCGATCGGGGCTGAAGCAGAGCGAATGATGGGTATTTACAAAGAAAAACATCCAGACTCACGATTTGATGGTATAATTCTGTCAGGCGGAACGGCTGGGCTTGTTGGCCTTCCGAAATATTTCGGCGACATGCTCGGGGTTCCCGTCAGTGTGGCCAATCCTTGGCGGACGATTCTGTACGATCCCAAGCTGGAAGGGGCTATCGCACGCATGGGACCGTCTTTTTCCGTAGCGCTCGGTCTCGCTCTTCAGGGAGTTTCTGGTCATCTCAAAAAAAACACTAAATAAAAATTATTTCAAGAAAAACAAAAAAA
>JBDTWF010000002.1:0-3455 GCA_040006815.1 Candidatus Moraniibacteriota bacterium
AGCCAAAAAAGGCCGCGAGGATGAAGAGTCGGCTGACATTGAGAACGAAGACGCTTGAGACGAAGAGGAGGAAGAGGGTGCCGCCGATGAGACGCTTCGCCCAAGCCTCGCCGAGGAGAACGGGAAGCGTGATGACTCCGTCGGCACGGTCGCCCTCGATGTCCTTGAAGTCCTTAATGGGGAGAAGAAGGGCGTAGACAATGAAAAGAAAGAGGGGAATCTGCCAGGGCAGCGACTCTGTGCTTTTGTCCGTCGCGAAAACAGTATAGCCGGTGTAGAAGACGAGGAGGGAAGCGGCGGCGGCGAGAGCGGTCGCAACGATAGGGAAGCGCTTGAGACGAAGAGGCCACGCCGAGTAGATCCAGGCCAGGCCCTGATAGAGAGCCAGGAGAAGAGAAGCGAAGGGGGAGATGATAGCCGAGAGGAGGAGGGAAGCGACGAAGAACAGGAGTCCGATGGTCTTATAGGTTGGGACGGGGATACTTCCAGCGGGGAGGGGACGATGCGCATTGGTAAGAGCGTCGATCTTAGTGTCATGGAAATCGTTAACGATTACACTGGCGAGCCAGGCGCATTCCACGGCAATAAGCATGTCGAGGATGGCGATGAGATGGAAGATATCGAAGTCAAAGTTTTTTCCCGTGTAAAAGAGAGCGAGGACTCCTCCCAAAAGAAAGAGACCGGCATGATAGACGAGCTGGGGGAAGCGGGCATTTTTCCAGAGGGCGATGAAAGAGGGGCGGAAGAAAAGAAAAAGAAAAAGGCCGATGGTGGCTGGAACGAGGGCGCCGTAGACGAGGCTCATCTTGAGGTGAGCGGCATTGGTGAGGGAAATGCCTTCCCCAAAAAGAAGCGTCGGGGCGAGGAAGAGCATGACGGCGTCGTTCCCTGTAACATGACTCCAGCCCCTGTCTCCGCTCAGGAGAAGCAGGGTAAGCCATGAGGGGAGAGTCGAGACGACATAGAGCATGAGGTAGGTGAGGAAACTCGTTGCGAGGGCGCGCAGGAGACTTTTTTTCTTGAGGTAGCTGTAGAGGCCCAAGATGACAATGGCGATGGCGATCTCGATGCGGATGCCGTAGGTGATGCCGATCTCAGGGGTATCGTCGAAAAAGGTGAAGAAATGATGGGCGAGTTCTTGGAACGAGCCAAACTCATACAGAGTAAAAGTGGCCGGAGCATGAAGAATGAGAAGATCAAAAAGAGGAGGGGTGAGGATGAGGAGGAAACCGAAGAGGGTAAACCAAGACACTCGTCGGATCGTCTCGCCACTTCCGAAACGCGCAATAAAGATGAAGAGGATGGCGACGAAGAGGAATTCGAGGAAATACTGGGAAAGAGTGAGGAAGAAACCCTCAGCCGAGAGTTTTTCGAAGTGCGTGAGAAGCTTTTCAATGCCGAAACGGCCGAGAACGATAGCGGTAAAAGTGAGGATCCAAGCGGAGAGGCTTCCCGGAGTGTCCTCGATCTTCTCGACAATACGAAGGAGATATTTTTGCATAGTGGTCCATTATAACATGAGGGAAAAGGCGCTCTTCAAAGGGGAGTTTTCCAATGGTACAATGAGAATCTGCGTATGCAATTTTGGGAAAAAGGACTAAATCCAGAACAGAAGAAGGCCGTCGAGACGACTGAGGGCCCGGTTTTGATATTGGCCGGAGCAGGGAGCGGCAAGACGAAGACCCTCACCCATCGTATTGCCTATCTTGTCACGGAAAAAAAAGTTTCCCCTGGGCACATTCTCGCGGTGACCTTTACCAACAAAGCGGCTCAGGAAATGAAGGCGCGCGTCGAGAAGATCCTGGTTGAAGGGGAGGGGTTGAAAAATCCCCGTTCCCTTATTCCCCAGGCAATCGGCACTTTTCACAATATCTGTGCGCGTATTCTCAGGCGCGAGATCGAATGCCTTGGCTATGAGAAGAGCTTCAACATCATCGATGCCGATGACCAACTCGTCCTCATGAAGAAAATCATGAAGGAACTTGAAATGAATCCCGATCAGATTCGTCCACGCTCGCTTCTTGAGGCAGTCTCGAATGCCAAGAGCAAGGAAATGTCCGCCGAGCACTTTCAGACGCTGGCCGGGAGCTATTTCGAAGAGCTCGTCGCCAAAGCCTACGCGAGCTATCAAGAGGCTCTCAAGCGATCCAATTCCCTCGATTTTGACGACCTCATCCTCCTTGCTGTCAAACTCTTTCAGGAGCATCCGGAAGTCCTCGTGCGCTACCAGGAACTCTTCCGCTACATCATGGTGGACGAGTATCAGGATACCAACCCTTTGCAGTACCGCCTGGTGTCGCTTCTTTCGGCCAAGTACCGCAACCTCTTCGTTATCGGTGACGATTATCAGTCAATTTACAGTTGGCGCCAGGCGGACATCCGAAACATTCTTTCTTTTGAAGAGGATTATCCGGAAGCAGTCGTCATCACGCTCGACCAAAACTATCGCTCCACCCAAAACATTCTTGACGCGGCCACGGGCATCATCGAGAACAATGTTCATCAGCGGCACAAAAAGCTTTGGACCGAGAAAAAAGAGGGCGAACGCATCATTCTCCACGCGGCCGAGAGCGAAGAGGACGAAGCGCACTTTGTTGCCGATGAAATGAAGACGCTCCATCAAGCCGGCCGGCCGTACACTGACTTCGCCGTTCTCTACCGGACCAATGCCCAGTCGCGCATTTTGGAAGAAGCGCTTCTTCGCTCGAGCATTCCCTATCGCATTGTGGGCGGTCTCAAATTCTATCAGCGCAAAGAGGTGAAGGATGTCATGGCCTACATGCGTTTTTTTGTGAACCCGAACGATACCTTGGCTCTCGAGCGGATCGTCAATGAGCCCAAGCGCGGCATTGGAAATGTGACCATCGAACACTGGCTTAATCTCGCGCGCCGAGACGGGGTAGACGCTCTCTCGGCGGTGAAGAAGCTTCGGGAGGAGGGAAAGATCCAAGAGAAAAAGATCATGGCGATTGAGAGTTTTTCCGAGCTCTTCATCCATTGGCGCGATCTTCCGAGTCATCGAAAAGAACTGACCCTTTCCGAGCTTCTCGACATCGTCACTCGCGAGAGTGGCTATCTTGAGAGCTTGCGCGATGGGACACCCGAAGGAGAGATGCGCGAAGAAAATGTGCGTGAAATTTTTTCCGTCGCTGAAAAATACAAAGCCTATCCGGCGGATGAAGCCCTCACCCTCTTTCTTGAAGAGGTATCTCTCGCTTCGGACACAGATGCCATCGATCAGGCGACGGAAGTCGTTCATCTCATGACGGTGCACAGCGCCAAGGGACTGGAATTCCCGGTCGTGTTCCTCGTGGGCCTTGAAGAAGGCATTTTCCCGCATTCGAGAAGTGCTCTCTCACCCGCGGAACTCGAGGAAGAGCGTCGCCTCATGTATGTCGGTATCACTCGTGCCAAAGAAAAAGCCTATCTGCTTCACGCGGAAGTACGCGTCATTT
>JBDTWF010000003.1:0-5147 GCA_040006815.1 Candidatus Moraniibacteriota bacterium
ATCTCTTCTACAACGATGGCTCCATCCCCACGACGGCCGCCACCGCCGATGTCACTATCACCGGGGGAGCGACCTTTGATTCTTTCGGCGTCTCCCTCACCGCCGGTGATTTCAATGCCGATGGCAAGACCGATCTCGCCGTCGCCGCTTACGGGTATTCCACCGATACCGGCCGCGCCTACATCTTCTACAATGATGGGAGTATCCCCACGACGGCCGCCACCGCCGATGTCACCATCACCGGGGGAGCGACCAGTGACACTTTCGGCTACTCCCTCACCGTTGGTGATTTCAATGCCGATGGGAGAGTTGACCTCGCCGTCGGTGCTACCGGGTATTCCACCAATACCGGCCGGACCTATATTATTATGTCCGAAGCGGCGCTGGTGACAGTCCCGAATACGACCACGGTCCGTGGCACCGTCAAATTCCGCGGCACCGTCAAGATCAAATAGCCTCCCACTTGGAAGTCGAACTTCCAAGTCAAATTCCGCGGCACCGTCAAGATCAAATAGCCTCCTCCCGCCCCTCCTCCCTCTCCCACTTCCCACTTGGAAGTCGAACTTCCAAGTCAGGAGTAAGTAATTGCCAAATCAGTCCTCATCTGCTTTACTTGGAAGTCGAACTTCCAAGCATAAGCATGTATGAGAAAATTCACTTTTGCAGAGGGCGAGTTTTATCACCTGTATAATCGTGGTACTGACAAAAGGATTGTCTTTACAGATGAATCGGATTTCTCGCGTTTTCTTCAAAGTTTAGTCGCATTTAATACTCCCGAGCCAATCGGAAGTATTTACGAACACTCTTTCCGTAAGCCCCTCCTTGGAAGTCGAACCTCCAAGTCTCCCGCAAGGCTAGTCGATGTTGTCGCGTATTGCCTCAACCCCAATCACTATCACCTCCTCGTAAAGCAAGTACATCCGGAAGGGGTGGAAAAATTCATGCACCGCCTCGGAACTGGCTATACCAAGTATTTTAACGAACGACACGATCGAAGTGGCGCTCTCTTTCAGGGAAAATTCAAAGCCGTTCATGTCCAATCAAACGAGCAGCTTCTTCATGTGAGTGCCTATATCAATTTGAACTATCTGGTGCATCAACTTGGAAGTTCGACTTCCAAATCGAGCTGGTTGGAATATATCGGTGGGGCTACAGCGTATTATTGTGTGAAAGAGGATATCTTGGGACAGATGGGTGGTGGAGGAGCGGCGTACCGGACATTCGCAGAGAATGCAGTGCAAGGAACGAGAGAAAGAAGAGCCCCTCATCCTCTGGATCTCGTTTTCGAAGAGTGAACTTGGAAGTCGAACTTCCAAGTCAGGAGTAATTGCCAAATCAGTCCTCGTTTGCTTTACTTGGAAGTTCGACTTCCAAGTAAAAAATACAAAGACAAGACAAAGATAAGACAATCAGAAGGGCCAAATGAAAGAATGCCAGCAAGACCTTTGAAGAAACAAAAACCCGGTTTGATCCGGGTTTTTGTTTGAGAGGAGAACGAAGTCCTTCCTTAGGGAGCGATCTCTTTCCAGAGGAGAACGAAGTCCTTCCTTAGGGAGCGATCTCTTTCCAGAGGAGAACGAAGTCCTTCCTTAGGGAGCGATCTCTTTCCAGTTGAAGTCACAAGTACGGGTTCCGTCGCATCTTTCGGAGAAGCCACAGCTATCTGTGCCGACATAAGAATCCGAACTACAGAGATTAGCTTGGCGCGCCGAGTCACAATTGGAAGGACAATTTCTGGTCACAGTGACTGTCCACGGAACGGTGTTTCCGAGGTAACTGGCGCTCATATTTTCAGATTTAGACGGAACTCCGACGAGTGCATCCGCGGTGAGCAGTTTCGGCTTCCCTCCCGAGAGAGTGGCGGCGTTCTGGGGCAGACCGGTTTCGGTCCATTTGGCCAACAGAGTCACATCTCCCCTGCTGTCGCTACAATCCAAGCGGTGATCGTAGCAAGCGACGAGCTTTCTTGTATCACCTTCATTCAGGAAGATTGGGGTGGGAACCGAGTTGCCACTATTACACTTGTCGTAGCAAACTTTGAGCGACGGTGGACTTTTCCATTCACCGCAGTCAAGCTGCCAGCCAACTCCGATCGGATCACAGGTCCAAGTCCATTGGTTGGCTCCGTCAACTTGGTTGGCACTAACCCCACGGCGACAACCATAATGCACGGCGCTACACTGCGGGAGGAATCCGGGCCCACCACCGCAAGCATTGTTCGTGCAGGTGCCGCTACAGAGCGAGGGACAGACCCCATTGAGTTGCTTCCCATGTGTGGCATCCCCATCATCGCATTGCTCACCGGCTGAATTGAAGGGAATACCATCGCCACAAAAACCGCCCCCTCCACCCCCTCCACAGGCATTGAGTTGCACCAGACGGTTATAGCAGACCGGGGGGAGGGGCGGACTAGCGGCATCATTGCGTAGCCATCCCGCACCAGACGGGGGAGAACTACAGCCACAGGTATACTGCCATTGATCAGCCCCGCTACAGTACGAGATGGAGGGGCCACACGCTCCAGGGGCTGGGGCATTCGCCCGGCAGGGAGGGGAATTGCCCCCGCCCCCGCTTCCTAAGCAAGTCCATGTCCACGGCCCGGTCCCAGCGACAGCCGTCGGCGATCCAGACATACAGAGCGAGGAGCCAGTCGGGGCGGAAGCCAGTGTTTGACCATCAGCTAGTCCGCAGAGGCCCGTGATGGGTCCCGCGGGAATAGGAGCCGAACAATTGAGCGCATCCGACCCACCATTCGAGCTGAGACAACTCCATTGGTAGTTCGAGGGGTCGTCGGGGCGATCTGACCATGTGCCCGCCGTGCAGGTATCTCTGGCGGCCCCGCATTTACCATTGATGAGGCATGCGCTATCTGGCGGGGCGATGGCGTCACAGAGGCCACTACACTGAATGGTACCACCGGGATTTACCATGCCACAGGAGTTTTTTGCTGATGTGCATGGCTCTCTGTAGTTGGGCGGAGTCGGATCTGCGGGGTCATCGCCAGAGACATGCCAAACTAGTGTGCTTGGAAAACCGGCATTACATGAGGCGGGAATAGCCAAACCGCCCGATTGGCCGATCGGAGAAGTATTGAAATAGTTGTATTCGGACGAAGACTGCGTGAAGGCGGGAGCGTCTGAATTGGCGAAAGCGTAAAAGACGCTCGTTGTGAGGAATAAAAAAACCCAAAGAGCTTTTGTACGCGGAAACACCTCCCTGTTTTTCATAGTCAAATAAAGTTTGTTTTTGCTTCTTCTAGCCTATCAAAAAAAGACCCGAAAAACAATAAAGAATCAAGACCCGTGAGAAGGCACGCGGCCTCAGCGTCGCTTCGCTCGTGGAGGAGTGATTTGCTTCTCATGGGGTCAAGACCCGGTTTCGACCAGGGTGAGATTGTGTCCGATGGTTTCACGCATGCGCTCCAGCCCTTCGGCATAGATCGAGGGGTCGTTTCCGGGATAGGCCACGCCCCAGTCTTTCGGTTCCATCTTGTCGGCTCGGGCTTTCGCGAGGGAAAAATATTCCTTGGCTCCTTCTTTTTCTCCGAGATTCAGGAGAGCCAGTCCGTGCATGTTGAGGAGCCAGACATTTTCAGGGGCGCGACTGAGGCCCTCAAGAGAGACATCGCGGACCTTTGCGTACTCACCGAGCTGGAAGTACAGCCAGGAGAGATCGTTGTACCCGGCCCATCCTTCCGGTTCGAGCTCAATGAATCTTTTGAACGCTTTGGTTGCATCGATGAGATTGCCGTAGTATCCGAGAGTCAAGCCTTTCATGTAGTAGCCTCGAGAGTAATCGGGATTGAGATCGAGCACGCGATCAAATTCAGCCAGAGCGGGATTAAATTTCCCCTGGAGGAAGTGGATGCGGCCGAGTTGATAGTGCGGTTTTACCCATGTGGGCTCAAGGGCAAGCGTTTTCTCGTAGTATTTTTTGGCCTGGTCGAGGTTATAGTCAGCCGGCGAAAAATAATATTCGGCAATCCGATAATCAAGAAGCGCGTCCTTTGAATTTAAAAGAGACACGCAGGCACAATGCGTTTTTTCCCAGAGAAAAAAACTGGCTGGTTTTCGGTAGGGGAAGAGGCTCCCTCCGAGAACAAGTAAAAAAAGACCACCAAAGAGGATTTTCGAGGAAACTTTTTTCATTTTTTTTCATTATATCTGCTCTTCCCCCAAAAGAGAAGTTTTTTCCTTGAAAGCATAAGTTGAACTTAACTACCTCCCTTTTTAATATTAAATCCTTATTTAAGCCATTATATAGAAAAAATTCTTGACAAAAAGATTAAAAAAGAGTACAAAGGAGGCAAATGGGCATTTCGCTCGTCGTCACTCCAAATGGAGGTTTACAAATGAAGAAGTTCCAAAGCATGCTGTTCGCAGTGGTCGCGCTCGCACTGTCGCTTTCGGGCTCTGCCAGCGCGCAGACCCGAATCGTGGACGATGCACCTCCGCGTGGCGAGTTCCGGTCGTACTGGCCGACACCCCTCACGGATACCATCGTCGTCGCTCAGGCCGAAACCAGTCGCTGGGGTGAAGGCGTGGTCGTCGATGACGCCCCGCCGCGTGGTGTCTTCCGGTCGTACTGGCCGACACCCCTCACGGACTACATTGTCGTCGCTCAGGCGTCGATTCCGGCGTCCAGCAAGGCAGTTCCCAAGCTCGCGTCGAGCTATAGGGGGGACTGGAAAACCCCTAACGCCGCCGGGCTTGTGCGGACGGCCGCGATGCATGTCGAAGTCTTGAATCAGAGCGGAGCAACAGCGACGGGAATCTTTTCGTCGTACGCTCATGGCACTTTCATTGTGTCAGCCTGCATGGATCGGGTGAACGCTCCGTTTACGGCGGAGTTCAGCGAATCCGATCAAGTCTGGAAATTTGTAGTGGGGCCAGTGCACCCTGCGTGTAACCAGCCGTGGAAGTACGCTTTCTCGGTGGCCCCGGATGGCGTGCTCAAGGCAACGAGAACAGATCCTGGATCTGGGTTCGTAACGACATTTACCCTCGCGCCAGCCGCTGGAACCATGACGGCGGGTGTAGCACCGTAACATACCTCTGGCATCTCTGCGCAACTTGAAAATCCGAAGTATCGGATTGGAGAGTTGCGCATTTTTTTTACAAAAAAATTTCCTGTTTAAGGAAATTTTC
>JBDTWF010000004.1:0-8289 GCA_040006815.1 Candidatus Moraniibacteriota bacterium
TTTTCTTTTTCCTCTTACTTCAGTAACAAATTCCTAAAAGCTTTATCCAAAGCAAATCTTAGTTCGAACCCCGGTACGAAAGTAAAATTCCTACGGGGGAGGCATCTCGAACACGCGGGCTTGGGCAGAAAGGAGGAGTATACTGGCTATACTTAATCCCTAAGAGCATTTAGTATGAAATCCTTTATCGGTGCGGTCATCGCCGTTCTTTTTTTCACGCTCTTTGCCGTAGCTAATAAAACTCTTGTCCTGGTGAAATTCGCGACGCTCTCTATGAGCACGCCGCTCTCACTCGCCATTATTGTGCCGGTTGGGATGACCCTCCTCATCTTTGCCCTCTTTTATTTCAGGACAACGAGAAAGGCGGAGCTCGTCATCCGCGATCTCGAGGAGAATGTAGAGAGTGCTCAAAAGCAAGTCTTAGAAGTTACCAAGCGAGCCCACGAGCTCGAGATTGAAAATCGTAAGCTCAAGATCCGTCTGGGCGAAGAGACGGAGAAGGACGACACATCTCTGTAATGGGCCTCCTCCTCTCAATCTGGAAAAAGATGGGGTTTTCCAAAAACCTTCAGCTGAAGATAATCCGGTTGTTTCAGGATCAGTTTTTGGTGGGAGTGACGGGTATTATTTTCAATGCCGAAAATAAAGTGCTCGTCTTTCATCATACCTATCGCAAGACCGCTTGGAGCCTCCCAGGTGGGTACATGAATGGAAAAGAGCATCCCAAAGAGGCTTTGGAACGGGAAATTCTGGAAGAGTCTGGGCTGACGGTGAGTATTGATTGGCGTATGAAAGTACGGACCGATCGTGAAACAGCTCGACTGGATATTTCTTACATAGGAACCTTTATTGGTGGCTCCTTCACGCCCTCAGCCGAAGTATCCGAGGCGCGATTTTGTTTGCTCGAGGACTTACCGCCCATTCGACGAGATCAACTGTTTCTTATTGATAAGGCTATTGAACAACGAAAACTTTTTTATTCGAATGATGAGCAAGGAAGTCTCATGACAACAAGAGATGATCATCAGTCCCCAATTTCAACGAATGCTCTTATTGAAAAAAAAGAAATAGCCCATTTGTGATCGTAGGCTTTTATTTTTGTTTATTCTAGACCTCTTGCTTGCTTATAAGCGGAATAAGGAGTATGTTCCCTCCACGGCTGTGAAGCTCAAACCATAGCCCTTGGAAGTGCGTAGTTGAACCAGAGCCCGATAGAACCCTTCCAACGAGTCTATGTTTTAGAGTCGTTTTTTTGTCACTTTTTTAGAATCGTATGGAGTATCAAAGACGCAGGCAACTACAAAAGGAATCCCCGATAGAACAAACCTATCGTTCCCTGGTAGAAAATATCAAGGACTACGCTATTTTCATGATGGACAAAAAAGGCATCATCACCAGCTGGGATCAGGGAGCCTGCGAACTTTTTGGGTACACGCGGAGGGATATCATCGGCAAGAATTTTTCCATTTTATTTATCAAGGAAGATTTCAAGAAAAAAATACCCCAATCCGATATGGCCACATCCGTCGCGGAGGGGAGACAACTCGATGAGCGGCAGTACGCGCGCAAAGACAAGACCAAGTTCTGGAGTAGCGGCGTTCTCACTTCAAGTCGAGACAAAGCTGGCCGGCATCAAGGCTTTTCCAAAATCATGCGCGATGTGACTGAGCAAACCGATCTCCATCGCACCGCTGTCCATAATTCGACGCATGATTTTTTGACGGGCCTCCCCAATCGGAGTTTTTTTGAGGAGAGCATCATTGAATCAATTGCCCGGGCAAAAAAGAAGGAAATCCTAGTAGTCCTTTATATGGATTTCAATAATTTCAAACGCACCAATGATGTAGAAGGCCACCGGTACGGGGACTTGGTTCTCATCGAAATCGCCCACCGTTTAAGCCAGAGTATTCGAAAATCTGATGTGGCGGCCCGTTTTGGAGGGGATGAATTTGTTATCCTCGCAAAAAATTTAAAAAACAAAGCTGAGGTTGCACATTTCGCCAAGAAAATCATCCAAGTATTTAGAGAACCTATTTTGATTAAAAGAAGGATTATACACACTTCAGTCAGTACTGGTGTATCGATGTATTCAGCGGATGGGAAGAAGCCAAGCGACCTTCTGCGTTTTGCTGACCTCGCTTTGTATCAAGCGAAGAAATTGGGTGGGAACCAATTTCAGTTTTACGATAAGACCATCGATGTGCGAGAGGATGAGAGCCACGCATAAAAGCGGATGATCTCGGTCGTGACAGCGTACGGCTTGAGTTCGAGAGCCAAGACTGGGAAGGGGGCGCATCTTGTAAGGGCTCAGGCAAAAATGAGGCCCACTCGGCCTCGTTTTTTGTTTCCTCCTCACGGTAGACCAAGGCAACTCTGCTAACCTTGAGAGACGCTGGAGAATCACTCTTGAAATAATGTGAAAGTATGGAACAAATTTTTGTTTATGGCACACTGAAAAATCCGAGCGTCCAGAAAAAAGCTTTTGGAAAAAGAAGGAAAGGCATCCCTGATGTTTTAAAGAACTACATTCGATCCAAAACGAAAATTCACAATAAAACATACTCCATCATTATCAAAAAGCAGGGTCGGTATGTGAGGGGATTGCTTCTCTCCGTGAGTCGAAAAGAACTTCAACTGATAGATGCGTACGAGACAAGAGCATACAGAAGGCGAAGCGTTGTTCTCAGAAGCGGAAAGAGAGCATGGGCCTATGTAAAATAAGCCCAAGGGGGGGATCGTGTTCAGAAGAGAGAAGTCTTGACATTTACGCTCTCTCGGTGCATACTAGGGATTAAAGTTTTTTTGTCCCTTAACAGCGCTATTTTCTTGAGGAGGCTTTCATGAGTCGTCTCGCCAGTTCTGTACCTGAAGGTATTCGCAAGGCCGAACGGCGTTTTGGGCGGCGTTCGAAGCGGAGAAATACCAAGGTGCATATCCGTCCGGCGATGCTTACGGCTCTCCTGCAAGACCCAACCCAGTCCTTCGACGACATCGGAGCGAAGATAGGAACGACGGGAGAGCGCGCTCGGCAGATATACAAGGAGTACTATGCCGAAGCCTTTGGAAACACGCGATACGAGTCTCGGGCTTTCGAACTCGCCCTCAGAAAGTATCGCGCGAAGAGGGCCACCCTCCTCAATTCGGAGAGACTTCGCCCGTTCGTCTGGAGGGCCTCCGTTTTCTGTGTTGATTTCTCACCGGTAGATCGGTTCACGGCCTTTTGCCGCGGGAGGCGTTGCTCGGTCCATACCCTTGGCAAGCTTATGAAACCCCTTCCAAAGGATCGCTGGAGCTACTTTCAACTGCGTCTCTGGGAAGCCAAGTTGCTGGAGAATGAATTTGTTCTTGCGTTCCTCGCCGCTGAAGGCTTGGCCTGGTTCCTCATCCTTCCGACCAGCCTACTCGTCGAGAAGTTCGGGGAGGAATCCAGAACAATTCACATCCCCTTCACTCGGGATCAGGCGGAGAGTCCACATGGCCCCGAGCAAAGGATAGCTTGGTGGGACTACGAGGACGCTTGGCACCTCATTCCCCCTCGCTAGACTGCTGATGTTCCCTCGCCGCGCACTGTAGAGTGACGCGGCCTTTTTTTACAAATTTTTTGACTAGGCCATGCTAAAATGGGCTTATCATCAAACTGTGAAATCCCCTCTCCGACAACGCATGCGCTATGTGGCCAGGCTCCACTTTTGGGTCATGTTTTTCGCTTTCTTTGGGTACCTTGCGCTCGGGTTTACTTTGGGTCCGAAGTTCTTTGCCAAGGACATTCTGCAAAAGATTCATGCTTTGGCCGATGACACTATCGTGATTACAGCCACGGTCTTGGGCGGTCCGGCGATGCCAGGAGTGACAGCCACGCCCGTTTGCGTCTCGGGGGCTCCGCGGATCAACCTCGACTGGGCGGATAATGCGGCTACGACCGCTTGGGATGTCGAGCGCGACAGTCTCCCTCTTACGACGGGGCTCACAACCTCAGCCTACATAGATACGGCGGTTGTCGCCAATACGGCATACAGCTATGTGGTAACGGCCTACGGCCCAATGTCGCCCGGGTCAGTCGTCTCGAGCACGGTGGTGGCGACGGCTCTCGATTGTCCCAACATTCTCCCCTCAGCCACTGTTACCATCGAGACGCTCGGCGATGCCAATGTTTCCATCAATCGCACGGGCATTACTCTGGAGCGCCGCCGGCCCAAGGTAACTGGAACGACCAACATCGCCAATGCCATCATCGAGATCGTCGTCACCAATCCGTCTATCCACGCTCTCCTCACGGCCAATGCCAATGGCTACTTCTCCTGGGTGCCGTCCGTGCGCCTGAATAGCGGCAATCACATTCTCTCGGTCACTGCGACCGACCCGTCTGATTCGTCGCGGAGCGCCCTCGATACCTTTGTCTTCCGGACGAAAAATGATGGCGGAGGAGGTGCAGGAAACGAAGAAGAAACGCCCGGTATCCCATCAACCTTTGATTTTTCGGTACGGGTGAATAATGCCGGTGGACTTCTCTATCAAGGGGACCGACTTTCCGTCACGGCCCGGACCAAAGAAGGAGCTTTCCCTGCGGAGAGTATTTTGGAACCCTCCCTTCTCAATGTGGCCGGTGAAGAACTACTCCGTCTTCCCGATATGACCGCTAACCCAACGAGAACCGAATTTCTTTTCGAACAAGACATCCCTCTTACTTTTGACCCCGGCGAGTATCGAGTCCGCGTGGATGCCCTGCTTGGTCATCGGGTTGTGAGTCGCGAGGCCTCGCTTTCCGTTCGGGCATGGCCCCTGGTGGATCTTGGAGGCGGTCGCATCATTACCTACCCTGAGATAGTGAGTCTTGTCGGCTGGATCTTTTACATCTCGTTTCTTCTCTTACTCCTCTTTCTCCTTCTCTTTGTCCGAGAGTATTGGTTCTATCTCCACTCGATTCGTCACATCACCGAGCGGCACCTGGCGCGCCTCGGATTTCTTGGTCTTGGAAAGGGGGTGAAAAAATGAACGAAAACATAATCTTGATCGTGCTCATCGCCCTCACGCTGGCCGCGTACTTTTTCTCCCTGGTCTATGTGGTGGGTATCGTCTGGCGCGTTGAGATGGAGCTCGATATTTCCTACAAATTCTTTTCGGCCACCGTTGTTTTTCTCGTCCTCTCCGAGATCCTCGATCTCTTGCCGTCCGTCCACGCGAGCCTCTGGGGAGGAGAGCTCCTTCATGCGACGCGCTTTCTTTCAGCTATCACCCTTTTCTTTGGGATGTATTTCATGCGAGACCTCATCCGGAAAATGGATGGAGAGAAGCAAGCGATGAAGAAGTAGCGGGGATATCCACTGAAACGATGAGACTCGAGACTGGCTCGAGTCTTTTGTTTTTTCTTGAGAAGAGGCATACTGGGGTAAATTCTCGCATACTCGTTCTATGCTCGGACTGACTTCCAAAGAACTCGCCCTCCTGAAACGCCTCTCCACTCCGGTGAAGATTCAAAATTTTCTCGATACCCTGCCTATTAATCACGAGAAGAACGGCCCAACCCAGATGTCGCCGCGCCGGGTTCTTCGTGAGGGGAAGGCGCATTGCATCGAGGGGGCTATGCTTGCCGCGACCGCTCTCTGGCTTCATGGAGAAGAGCCCTTTCTCCTTGATCTCCGGAGCCTCCGCTATGATGATGACCATGTCGTGACGCTCTTCAAGAAGAACGGCTTTTGGGGAGCCTTGAGCAAGACCAATCATGCGGTTCTCGGATATCGGGACCCGGTGTACAAGACGGTACGCGAGCTCGCTCTCTCATATTTTCACGAATACTTCATGCTCTCGAATGGAAGGAAGACACTTCGCGAGTACTCCCTCCCCTTCAATCTCAAGCGCTGTGGGTCAGTCTGGGTAACGAGCGAGGAGGACCTTTGGAATATCGCCGAGGCTTTGAATGATTCGCGGCATCTCTCTCTCGTCCCACGGAAGAACGAGCGTTTCCTCCGGCCAGCCACGCCCTTCGAACGAAAAGTGACGAGCCTCGCCGAGTGGAAGAAAAATAATCGTCGCGCATAGATTTTTGAAAAAAAAGCCGAGCGATGGAGTACATACATCATTCGGCTTTTTGAGCAGGCGAAGGGAGGGTGGCTTTGGCGGCACGCAAGGCTTCTTCATAGCGCTTCTGCCAGTACGCTTCGGATTCGAGCGTTCCAATCTTCCGATACCGGTCAAAACGCTGAAACCCCGCATTCTCCTTTACATGAGAGCCATTCATGCCGTAATCGATCTTTCCGTTGAGATTCTCGTCCCCGATGATTTCAAGGTGTCTTGCCTCGTCCGTATCGGTCGGAGAGATCCACACGATGAGGACGCCCTTTTTGGAGCGGTCGCTCTCTTCCCACGAGAAGCGGTAGCGCCACCCGTTGTAGTAGAAATCGATCTGGGCTCGGTTATCGGTACAGCGGACGAAGTGATTGCAGGCCGGATTTCGGAGAAAGTTGACCATGCGTGCCACATCGGTGGGTACAGGCATTGGTTCACCAGCCCAAACCTCTTGAAGAGAGAGGAGGACGAGGCCAAGCCAGAAACACATTTTCATGATCCTTTCCCTCCTTCTTTGGAAGACTGCTGGGCTAAGAAATTTCTCCGACACCGCGGACAACTCCGGAGGTGACGAATCCCCATTCCAAGTTCTCCGCCACTCGGCTGAGGCGAATCAGCCTGATTGTTTTGGTCGAGAGCCACTCCGATGCCCCGGAGAGTTTCCAGGCTTTCCTCGCTGAGGCACTCGGTTGCGAGTGCTTTTTCAGTCGGAGGGGAAGGGGTTTGGGGTGGCGGTATAATCGAGTACAGTTTTTCTGCCACGAGATTTCTCCTCGGAGATTGTTAATGGGACTGGCCCGGACGGGACGATAATTCTTGAGAACAGGTGAAGATAGCAAAGCAAGGAGTGAGTGTCAATGACGATACTCCTCTTTCACATCACTTGAATACTCTTTCAGCAGCTTGGATATCTTCGGATCGATGACAAAACTACAATAGCCCTGAGTCCGATTGCGGTCATAGTAGTTCTGATGGGAGTTTTCGGCCACGAAGAAATTGGTAAAGGGGATAATCTCAGTGACGATTGGCTCTGGGTAGACCTTCGCCCTTTCGATTTCCTCCTTGGATTTTTCTGCCAGCACTCTTTGGTTCTCGTCGTGATAGAAAATGACCGAGCGGTACTGTGGCCCGACATCATTCCCCTGGCGATTGAGAGTGGTCGGATCATGGGTATGCCAGAAAATATCGAGAATTTTTTCATACGGAATTTCTGTCGGATTGAATTCTATCTGGACGGCTTCCACATGGCCCGTATCGCCTCGAGAGACTGCCTCGTACGTTGGGTTTTCCTCTGTACCGCCGGCATAACCAGGCAAGATGTTCTGTACACCTCGGAGCCGCTTGAAAATGGCTTCCGTGCACCAGAAACAGCCACCCGCGAGCGTTGCCTTTTCTGTCATAAAGAGTGAGTGAGAAAAAATTACACGAGAGGAGGGAGCTCCTTCCCTTCGGGAACAAAGCGAATGGAAACGGAATTCACGCAGTGCCGAATGTCTTTCTTGGTGAGTTTTTCGCCGACGAAGACATGGCCCAAGTGTCCATGACAGCGAGCACAGACGATCTCGGTTCGCTGACCATCCGCATCAGAGAGTCGTTGTACGGTATTGGGAAAATTTTCATCAAAGGCTGACCATCCACAACCAGCGTCGAATTTGCTCTTGGCTGAGAAGAGGGGCGCCTGGCACTGTCGGCAAACGAATGTGCCTGGCAGAAAGAAATCGTCATACTCTCCCGTAAAGGGCGCTTCGGTGCCCTTGTCGACGATAATGTGTTTTTCTTCGGGGGTGAGGGTATTCATAGGGGTATCGTCATTCTAGTAAACTTTCCGTTTTTCCGGAATGCACCCCTCGGTTTTCCAAAGAGAGAGAAAGTGTGTAGCATAGGAGGAGATTAATCCCTACGCTCTATGCTGACCAATTTCATCGCCCAGTATTCGTCCCGCCGATGGTTTTTCGTCATCTTTCTTTTTTGCGCCTTTCTTCTTTCCTTTGGGTATTACCTTCAGCTGGTGGTCGGCCTCAACCCCTGCCCACTCTGCATTTTCCAGCGCCTCTTTTTCTTCCTCGTCGGCGTGACGGCTCTCGCTGGAAGCCTCGTCCCCTCCCGTCGGGACATCACGAAAATCGGGAGTTTCTTCACCGGACTCTTTTCTCTCGTTGGCGGAAGCATCGCCACCTGGCACATCTACATCCAGTACATCCCTCATGAAAAGCTCCCCGACTGCGG
>JBDTWF010000005.1:0-6485 GCA_040006815.1 Candidatus Moraniibacteriota bacterium
TTTGTTGCCCGTTTGGGTTCCCCGCCCGGTCATGTCGCAAACTCGGCTCATACTGGTACTCTCTTGGTTGCTTGGTTACAAGGGACAGGTTATCATGAAAAAGATTTTCGAGCAAGAGTACCCAAACTATGACCAATGAAATCGTTCTCATCATCTTTTATTTCCTGACCCTCGTCTACTCGGTCATCATCCATGAGGTTTCCCATGGGGTGGTGGCTCTTTGGCTTGGAGACATGACGGCCAAGTACGCCGGTCGGCTGACCTTGAATCCGATAAGCCACATCGATCCCTTTGGGACGCTCCTTCTCCCGCTCACGCTTGGTATCATCTCGCATGGCGCGCTCACCTTTGGGTATGCCAAGCCGGTCCCCTACAACCCCTACAACCTCCGCGAGCAAAAGTGGGGCCCGCTTTATGTGGCTCTCGCCGGACCCGGTTCCAATTTTCTCCTCGCCTTTATCGCGTCCATTCTCGCTAAGCTCATGCCGCTTTCGCTTATTGAAAAAGCGGACATCCTGAAGCGTTTCTATGGGGTCATCGGCGGAAGCGGGGATTTCTTGGAGCGCTTTGGCTATTTGGCCGAGGCCATGTCAGGGACGCTCCCGACTATCTTCTTTGGCCTTCTCCTCCTTATTATTTTTTGGAATGTGGTTTTGGGCTGCTTTAATCTCCTCCCCATCCCGCCTCTTGATGGTTCGAAGCTTCTTTTTACACTCTTTCCCTTTCAGGAGCGAACCCAGCTTCTTTTGGAGCAGTACGGCTTTTTCCTTCTCCTGTTCCTTATTTTTGTCCTCTCAGGACCGGTGAGTGCCTTTATCTCCTTTTTCCTCCGCCTCTTCTTTGGCTTCACCCTCTAAAGAAGCCGCCTTCTGAGCGCTTGACAGAGACTTCTCGCTCCTGTAAACTCTCTTCACAAGTGGCCGACACTTTTTTTATTTACTCGAGAAAAAAGCCTTCCGAAACCCCATGACGACCATCAATCAGCTTATCAAGAAGCCCCGTAAAGTCGCGAAGAAGAAGTCCAAATCTCCCGCGATGACTTTCGTTATCAATACTGTCAAGAACCGCATCACCAAGACTGACAGTCCCTACAAGCGCGGCGTGTGTCTCAAAGTGACGACCATGACCCCGAAGAAGCCGAACTCTGCTCTTCGGAAAATCGCTCGTGTTCGCCTCACCAACGGTATGGAAGTGACGGCCTATATCCCGGGCGAGGGGCACAATCTTCAGGAACACTCCATTGTCATGATCCGCGGCGGTCGCGTGAAGGATCTTCCAGGTGTGCGTTACCATGTTGTCCGCGGAGTCTTTGATGCTTCAGGTGTTACCGTGAGAAAGCAGGGGCGTTCCAAGTACGGTGCCAAGCGAGCCAAGAGCAAGGAATAATTTTGAGATTTTGAGGAAACTATGCCGCGAAGAAAACGCCAATTTGATAAGGAATGGAAGGCCGACGCTCGTTTCGGAAATCCTCTTGTGGGACATTTCGTCGGAATGATCCAGTGGGATGGCAAGAAAAGCGTGGCTGAGAAGATCATCTATGATGCCTTTGACATTATCCAGGAGAAAACTAAAAAGGGAGGTTTGAATACTTTTGAACAAGCCATTAAGAATGTCGCTCCGTTGCTTCAGCTCAAAAGCCGGCGCGTCGGTGGCGCCAACTATCAGGTTCCCGTCCCGGTTTCCGGAGAGCGCCGCCAGGTCCTTGCCATGCGCTGGATTCGTGACGCCTGCCGTCACCGCAAGGGCAAGAAAATGGCCGAAAAGCTTGCGGATGAGCTCCTCGACGCCTCGAACAAAGTTGGTTCTGCCATGAAGAAGCGTGAAGAAACGCACCGCATGGCCGAAGCCAACAAGGCCTTCGCCCATTTCGCTTAAATCTCGTCGCTTAGACTCGTAACACAAATTTTGTTATGCCGAGAAAGACTCCCGTTGATCATTACCGCAACATCGGTATCATCGCGCACATTGACGCCGGCAAAACCACCACGACCGAGCGTATTTTGTTTTACACGGGGATTACCCACAAGATCGGTGAAGTCCACGAGGGTGAAGCGACCATGGACTGGATGGAGCAAGAGCGTGAGCGCGGTATCACGATCACCTCAGCTGCGACGACTTGCTACTGGAAAAAGCATCACATCAACATCATCGATACCCCTGGCCATGTGGACTTTACCGTCGAGGTAGAGCGTTCCTTGCGCGTCCTCGATGGCGGTGTCGTCGTTTTTGACGGCAAGGAGGGCGTCGAGCCGCAGTCCGAAACCGTGTGGCGCCAGGCAGAAAAATACAAGGTTCCTCGCATGTGCTTCATCAACAAGATCGACAAGGAGGGCGCTGTTTTTGAGGACGCCATTGAATCGATTTGGAACCGCCTCACTCCAAATGCCGTGGCCATTCAGTATCCGCTCGGCCTGCGCGGCGATTTCTACGGCATCATCGACCTCATGAAAATGAAGGCTTATACCTTTGAAGGCGACATGGGGGAAAAGGTCGTTGAAAGTGAGATTCCAGCTGAATATCTCGAGAAGGCCAAGGAGTGGCGCGAAAAAATGGTAGAGAAGATCGCCGAAACAGACGACGCACTCACCGAGAAATTCCTCTCGGGCACCGAGATTTCCGTGGACGAGCTCAAGGCCGCCCTTCGGAAAGCAACCATTGCCGTTCGCCTTCATCCGGTGATGACCGGAACGGCTCTTCGAAACAAGGGTGTTCAGCTTGTCCTCGATGCCGTCGTTGACTATCTCCCATCGCCTATCGACATTCCTCCCGTTACGGGCATCAATCCCAAGACCGAGAAGGAAGAGATCCGAAAGACAGAGGATAGCGAGCCATTTTCGGCTCTCGCTTTCAAGGTGGCGACTGACCCATTCGTGGGCCAAGTAACATTTTTCCGTGTCTATTCCGGAACCATCAAAGCCGGTTCCTATGTTTTGAACTCCACCAAGGGCGAGAAGGAGCGCATCGGTCGTATTCTCCGCATGCACGCCAATCATCGTGAAGACATCGAAGACCTGACGGCTGGAGACATCGGTGCCCTTGTCGGTATGAAAGTCACTATGACCGGGGATACGCTTTGTGACGAAGACAAGCCGATCATTTTGGAAAACATCGTTTTCCCTGAGCCAGTCATCGACATCGCCGTCGAGCCCAAGACCAAGGCTGACCAAGAGAAAATGGGCGTCGCTTTGAAGAAACTTTCCGAAGAAGACCCGACTTTCCGTGTGCATACTGATGAAGATAGTGGCCAGACCATCCTTTCGGGTATGGGTGAGCTTCATCTCGATATCATTGTTGACCGCATGCGCCGTGAATTCAAGGTGGAAGTGAATGTGGGGCGCCCACAGGTGGCCTATCGCGAAACCATCCGTACGATGGCTGAAGCCGAAGGGAAGTATGTCCGCCAGTCCGGCGGTCGCGGGCAGTATGGGCACTGCTGGATCCGTCTCGAGCCCAATGAACAGGGTAAGGGTTATGAGTTTTTCGACGAGACCAAGGGTGGCGTCATTCCTCAGGAATTCATCAAACCGATCAACAAGGGTATCGAGGAGGCTACGCAGACCGGAGTTCTCGCTGGGTATCCGGTCGTTGATGTGAAAGCAACGGTCTATGACGGCTCCTATCATGATGTCGACTCTTCCGAAGCGGCTTTCAAGATTGCGGGCTCTCTCGCCTTCAAGGAAGCGATGCGGCGGGCCAAACCGATCATCCTCGAGCCGATCATGAAGGTAACCGTCATCACCCCGGAGAATTTCATGGGTGACATTGTGGGCGACTTGAACGCCAAGCGCGGAATCATCAAGGAAATGACCGATCGTGGTGAGGGAAATGCCCGGGTCAAAGAAGTGATGGCTGAAGTGCCGCTTTCCTCAATGTTCGGCTATGCCACCCAAATGCGTTCGATGTCCCAGGGCCGAGCCAATTACACCATGGAATTCGCCCATTATGCCGAGGTTCCGAAGAATGTGGCTGAGGAAATCATGGGGGCACACGCTCCCAAAGAGGGGAAGGAATAAAACAAGATCCGAAAAGGCTTGACAGTTTTTTCGGCGGCTGATATCATCTTGATTGACGCTTTCTTGAGCCGTTTTTCTGCATTTTGGGAAAGCGCTCAATAAATCATCTATTTTCATAAGTTTTAAATCATCATTCATTTAGGGAGATCCTCTCGTGTCAAGTGGGAGGTGACCCAAAAAAGACTATGGCAGAGCAATATAAGCGTACGAAGCCTCATGTGAATGTCGGGACCATCGGTCATGTCGACCATGGGAAGACGACCACTACGGCCGCCCTTCTCCATGTGCTTTCCCTCAAGGGATTTGCCAAGGAACGAGGTGTCGACGAGATCGATAAAGCCCCGGAAGAAAAGGCCCGTGGAATCACGATCAACACCACTCATGTTGAATATGAGTCGGACAAGCGCCACTACGCGCATGTCGACTGCCCAGGACACGCCGACTATATCAAAAACATGATCACCGGTGCCGCCCAGATGGACGGTGCCATTCTCGTTGTCTCGGCGACGGATGGCCCAATGCCGCAGACCCGCGAGCATATCCTTCTGGCCCGCCAAGTGGGCGTCCCAACGATTGTGGTCTTCTTGAACAAGGTGGACATGGTGGACGATCCAGAGCTCATCGACCTCGTCGAAGCCGAAGTCCGCGAACTTCTCTCTAAGTATGAATTCGATGGCGACAATGCCGCCATTATCCGTGGGAGTGGCTTGAAGGCCCTCGAAGTCAAGTCTCTCGAAGATGCTGATGCCAAGCCGATCCTGGACCTCGTGCAGGCCCTCGACGACCGTATTCCGGACCCGGTGCGGGATACGGAGAAGCCTTTCCTTATGCCGATCGAAGACATTTTCTCGATTGAAGGTCGTGGTACTGTCGTGACTGGCCGCATCGAGCGTGGAACCGTGAACATCAACGAGGAAGTCGAGATCGTCGGTCTCCGCCCAACCGCCAAGACCGTCGTGACTGGAATCGAAATGTTCAACAAGCAACTCGACAAGGGTCAGGCTGGCGACAATGCTGGTCTCCTCATCCGCGGTATCAAGAAGGAAGATGTCGAGCGTGGTCAGGTTTTGGCCAAGCCCGGTTCCATCACTCCTCACACTGAATTTGACGGCGAGATCTACATCTTGACCAAAGAAGAAGGTGGTCGGCACACCCCGTTCTTCAAGGGATACAAGCCCCAGTTCTATGTCCGCACCACGGATGTGACCGGTGAATGTGAACTTCCTGAAGGGACCGAAATGGTGATGCCAGGAGATACCGTGAAGCTCAAAGTGAAACTCATCGCCCCGGTGGCCATGGAAGAAGGTATGCGCTTCGCCATCCGCGAAGGTGGCCGTACCGTCGGTGCCGGAGTCGTGACTAAGATCATCAAATAAGCTTGATGGAACTGAATCCCGATGAGTCTCGAAAGAGGTTGTCGGGATGACTGTTCTCTCAAGAACACCTAGACCAAATTGACAATCATGGCAACCAAGAAAAAAGTAGAAGGCGAGAGCCGCGTCCGGATCAAGATCAAGGCCTATGACCACAAAGTCATCGACCAATCGGCCCGGAAGATCGTCGAGACGGCTGAGCGCACTGGAGCAGAGATTACTGGTCCCGTACCGCTCCCCACGGAGATCCATAAGGTGACCGTGAATCGCTCGACCTTTGTCCACAAGAATTCGCGTGACCAGTATGAGATGCGAGTGCACAAGCGCCTCATCGATATCCTGAATCCGACTGCGAAGACGATTGATAACCTGACTAACCTCGATTTGCCCGCTGGAGTCGATGTAGAAATCAAGATGTAAGCGGGAATCTCCCGCACTCGTTCAAGTCCTTCGGGCTAGAGAAGGATACTAAGCGAGCCAGAAAAAGAACTGGCACGCCCGAACAAGGTCGTGTTTTTGTTTCTCAAATTGATTGAAGCTATGAAATTCATTCTCGGGAAAAAACTTGGCATGACGACGCTCTTCGATGAAACGAAGGGAGCTTTGAATGTGACTTTGATCGTCTGCGAGGGGAGTATGGTGAAGCTTCAGCGAACTGCCGAAAAGGATGGCTATGTTTCCGTTCAGATCGAGACCAAGAAGACGAAGAACAAGAACACCACCAAGGAGTTCCGTCTCGACAAGGAACTTGGCCTCGAAGAAGCCCAGAAGGAATTGGAGAAATACGCGCCTGGAACGACCCTTTCCGTTACTCAGTTCGCCATCGGCGATCGCGTGGATGTGACGGGCATCACCAAGGCCAAGGGTTTTCAGGGCGTAGTGAAGCGCCATGGCTTCCATGGACAGATGACCAGTCACGGCCGCAAGCACGATATCCGAAAGCCTGGTTCTATCGGCTCCACTTTTCCCGAGCATGTCATCAAGGGGATGCGTATGGCCGGCCGAATGGGAGCGGATCGCTCAGTTTCTCGGAATCTCCAAGTCGTCTATGTCAATGAAGCTGATGGAATCCTGGGCGTCCGCGGTGCCGTACCGGGTG
>JBDTWF010000006.1:0-6460 GCA_040006815.1 Candidatus Moraniibacteriota bacterium
CGTCGGGAGCCGGCGGCCAGCATGTGAACAAGACAGAGAGCGCGGTCCGCATCACCCATCTTCCGACGGGGTTGGCGGCGTCTTCTCAGAGTGAGCGTTCTCAGCTCCAGAACCGGGCCCAAGCCATGAAGATTCTCTTGGCTAAGCTTCTTCAAAAAGAGATCGAAGAAAAAGCCGAAGCCGCGGCCAAGCTTCGGGGTGAATTCAAATCAGCCGGCTTTGGGAATCAGATTCGCTCGTATGTCCTTCACCCATATACTCTCGTCAAGGACCACCGTACCAATGTGGAGACGCCCCAGGCGAATGATGTCCTGAATGGGAATTTGGACAACTTCATCGCCGGTGAGTTACAATACCTGTACCATCAAAATAAATAGATATGCCCGGGAAAGACAGGAAACCGATTGTTCGTTTTGAGGATGTGTCCAAAATTTATCCAGGCAACATCGTCGCCCTCGAAAAGGTGAGTTTTGAGATTGAGCCAGGAGAATTCATCTCACTCGTCGGGATAAGCGGTGCTGGGAAATCTACTCTTTTGAAGATGATCTATGCCGAGGAGACGCCGAGCGAAGGCGAGGTCTATTTCAAGGAACGCTCGGTCAAATCCATCAATCGGAAGCACCTCCCGTTCTACCGGCGCAATATTGGGTCTATTTTCCAGGATTTCAAGCTTCTCCCTCAGAAAACCGCTTTTGAAAATGTCGCCTATGCCCTCGAAGTGGATGGCAAGAGCGCGGCTGAGATCAAGAATGAAGTGACTGAGATCCTCGACATCGTGGGCCTCTCCGGGAAGGAGAAGAAGTTTCCTCGAGAGCTCTCCGGCGGAGAGCAGCAGCGCGTCGCGGTAGCTCGCGCCCTCATCCATCACCCCAAGATCATCTGCGCTGATGAGCCGACGGGCAATCTCGATCCGGTTGCGACCCAGGAGATTTTTGACCTCCTTCTCGAGATCAATTCCTACGGTACGACTATCATCGTGGCGACGCACAAGAAAGAAGTGGTGGATCTCTTGAATCGTCGAGTCATCACGCTTTCCGATGGCCGAGTCACGCATGACCAGAATAAAAGTAAATATATTTTGAAAGTTTAGCTCTATGCAAAAATCGCTCAAATTGTGGCGCACCTTCAAAGAAGGACTCACCAATTTCCGGCGGAACGGCTGGCTTTCCTTTGCCACTATTTCCATTCTCTCGCTCTCACTTTTCATCCTGGCGATGGCCTTTCTCATCACCGTCGGGACGCGTGAGATCGTCCGCAATCTCGAAACCAAGATCAACATCACCGTTTCCTTCAACCCAGATGTGATCGAAGAGAAGATCCTCTCGGTTAAGGAAAAGCTCGGTCACTTTCGCGAAATATCTTCAGTCGAATACATTTCCCGCGATGCGGCCCTCTCGGACTTCCTCGAGCAAAGCGGGGATGACCCAGTCATCCGTCAGGCTATCGACGAGATCGGCGAAAATCCGCTCTTGGCTTCGCTCGTCATCCGAGCCAATGATCAGGGAGACTACGAGAAGATCGCCAAGGTTCTCTCGGAGTCGGAATATAAGACGGACATCAGCCGCATCAACTACGAAAAGAACAAGCGCATTTTTGAGCGTCTCAACAAGATCAATGCTGCTTCCAAGAAGATCGGCCTTATCTTCGGTCTCGTCTTTGCTCTCATTGCGGTTCTCATTACTTTCAACACGGTGCGCATCACCATTTACTCTCATCGCCAGGAATTTGAGATTATGCGCCTTGTCGGAGCGTCGAACCTGTATGTCCGCATGCCGTTCGTCTTTGAGGGGATTCTCTATGGTCTCTTTGCCTCAGTCTTTACCCTGGTCGGTCTGGGTATCGCGACCTGGTTTATGGCGGGCATGACGACCGGAGCCTTCCCTCAAGGCAATCTCTTCAATCTCTACCTCTCCGAACTACCCTTCCTTTCCCTGGGCGTCTTGGTCATAGGAGTGGGTCTCGGCGTTATCTCGAGCTTCATCGCCATCCGCCGCTACCTCAAGATTTAGCCTTGTCAGGGAGGCATTTCTCGGCTAGAGTGGGGGAGCGAAAAAGGAGTGCTCAGCTCTCCTTTTGTCATTTTGGGGAGTAGCCAAGTGGTAAGGCACCGCGCTCTGGCCGCGGCATGCGTAGGTTCGACCCCTACCTCCCCAGCATGAAGCAAAACGGCGGTTCCTTGCGGATCGCTGTTTTGATTTTATTCTCAGAGAGGGGTAGCATCGAAAAGTGGAATCCTCGTTGTTAATCAATGAAAGAATGTGGCCTATGCGACATCCATCACTCACCAGCCTCTACAAACTTCAGGCCGGCGTTCTTTCCGTTGGGACGCTCTTTGCGTGGTACACCGTGTATGTTGATTTTTCCCGCTTCTATCATTTTTACGGTACGCTCTTCCGGACCCAAGATTGCGTCATTCCGAACCCCGTAACGACGCCCTGTTTCTACGGCGCTTTTGCCTTTCTCGCGGCTTTCATATGGTCTCTCACGATTCTGCGTGATGATGCTCTGAAGAGAGGCGTGAGACAGAAAAAGCTACATCTTCTCCTGATAGCGAGCGTTCTTTTTGCTTGGAGCAACTTTTCCTGGTCTGCCTATAAATTCTATACGGTTACCGTTGGGCCAAGAGTTGCCTGTTCGGGAGTTCCCGCAGAAAACATTTTCTCTACCCCATGTTTTATCGGAGCATCGATCTTTTTAACGGCGTTCCTGGTCTCGGTTTTTATTCTTCGTAACACTCCTCAGACGAATTCTCCGGAAAGGATCGTCTGAAATTTCTGTAGATAAGGCGTCTTGAGGAAAGCGGGGAGAGGGGGTATACTGAGTAAGTTCAGATTCTCAATAATCATTTAACGGAAGAATATGGTCCTCAAGAAAGTCAGCACGAAAAAGAAGGTCGCCATCGGAACCGCCGTCGGACTCGCCACTGCCGCAGCAGCAGCTGGGTATTATTTTTGCGGGGCCAAGGACGCTGCCAAGCACCGCGCCAAGGCCGCTATCTGGGCCAAGAAAATGAAAAGCGAAGTCGTCAAGAAAACCAAGGAGATCAAGAAGCTCGATAAGAAGGCTATTCACGCCATCATCGGAGAAGTGTCCAAGGCGTATACGAATGTAAAGTCAGTCAATCCGGCTCATCTCAAGAAGGCCGTGAAGGAACTTCAGGCCAATTGGCAAGAGCTTCACAAGGAGGCTTCTGGTACCATCAAAAAAATGGCCAAGAAGAAAGTGACTCGCTCAAAAAAGGCTTAGATCAAAAAAAGAAAAACGCCCCCGGATAAGGGGTGTTTTTTCTTCTCTCTCTTTACTGGTCTCCTGATTCAAATTCTTCTTCACCGGGTTTATTCTTCTTCACCGAGAGAGAAACGCTTTCTTTGTCAGGCACCTTCGTACTTTCAACTGCTTCGCGAGTGGACGAGGGAAGAATGGCGAGGATATTCCGAAGAGCGATGCCATCGACTTTCAAGATATCTTCCCACTTGTCGAGCGGCTCGAGGAGCGCTTTCAATTTTTCTTCATCGTACTTGTAGGTCTTGCGGAGGGTTTTCCCGATGATGCCGCTTGCTCCAAAGACCCGTTCCACGCCCTCCTGCTCCATATAGCGGAGGATGGTTTCCTGGAGACGAGCTAGGCGAAGTTTTTCGGCCGCCATTTCAGAGCGAAGCGTGACGAATTCATCAATGGACTGCTTCACTTCTTCAGTCTCGACCTTTCGTTCGGTTGCAAACTTGTGTTTCCAGAGTGGACAGATTTTTTGATAGCCACACCAGTCGCAAAGAGGGGAGAGGATGGGGTCAAATTTCTCTTCCTCAATATCATGGATGACTGAGAGAAAGACATTGTCCAGATCATCGATCTCTTCTTTCGTGCGCTTGGAAGAGAGCTTCACCCCATGCTTCACATAGTAGAGGCTGACGGTGATATTCTCGAGGTTTTCGATTTCCTTGGGGTAGCGATGGAGAAAAGCCTTGAGATAAATGGAAAGCTGGAGATCATTGTCGACCTTTTCCTGCGAAGGCATTTTCCGCGTTGTCTTGTAGTCGATGATCTCATAGCCATCTTTGGTCTTGTCGATGCGATCGATGATGCCGGAGACGATGTGCTTCCCACTTGTCTCATCGCCGATTTCAAGGGTGAAGCGGCTTTCCAAGTCGACGATTATGAAATCGGCTGGTTTGTTTTGGGCATAATAATTCTGGATCATCTGCACGCCCTGAGCAAAAGCGCTTCGTTCTTCAAATTCATCCTGAAATATCTCACTGTTCCAATTTTTTCCAAAGTAATCAAGCGCCTGCTCGAGGGTGGGGGAGACGAGGCCGGGCTCATGGATAAAGCGAAGCGTCGCGTGGATGAGCGTGCCAAAAACAGCCTCCTTACTTTTTGGTTCAGAGATCTTTTCGATCTCACGGAACTTATACCGGAGAGGGCAGTTTTTGTATGTCTCAAGTGCGGAATAGGAAATACGCATAGCTCTTTTAGTGTAGCAGAAGACAATTCTCTCTCAGAGAGGTAATATTTGACAATAACTATATTGTATGTTATAGTTATGAATAAATAGAGTGGGGTTATTGACACCGTGGATATTTCTGTCATGTTGAAAGCGATGTCGTTCCTGAACAACTAGCCACCGCTTTTTTTCCAGGAGAATTGATCATGCCTCATCGCACCGGAGCAAAGATTCGCGACGGTCGGAGGCGTTCTGATCGTCCGCAAGGATTAAGAGAGGAGCGTTCATTGACAGCTTTGGCCCAGGCATACGAAGCCGCTCTTGGAGCTAAAGAACTCAGCCAAAAAAAGCCGGTTTCTGACGAGGAGGCGGTTGCCGTCCTCAAGGCCAGGCTCGACATGTCCGAAACTCAGAGAACGGCTCTGGAAGTCCAACGCAAGAGTCTCCTCGAAGAAAACGCGAATCTGCGCGATCTTCTTTCTGTCGATCCTCAGACGCGCCTTTTGAAGCCTCTCGGGCTTCGCGACGCGTACCAAAAGGTTCATGCTGATCTGGTACAGAAAGGGGTAAACGCGAATTCTTGCGTGCATGTCGGTTTCTTTGATGGCGACGGGATGAAGCGCCTCAACGATACCTATGGCTATGAAGAGACGGATAAGATTGTCACTTTTCTCGCACAGTCTATCAGCAAGCAATGCCGGCCCACTGATTTCATCGCGCGCATCTACCAGACAGGAGACGAGCTGTATTTTCTCGCAACGGAAGTTGGTCGCCGGACGGGTCAGAAAGGTCCGACAGTGTCTATGGAGCGGCACGCGCAAAACATCCAGGACCAGAAGAACTTCATCAAGAGGCTGCTCCGGAAGGTTGAGAAGCTGGAGTTTCCTGGTCACCCGGGCCTCCGTGTCACGATAAGTGCCGGAATGGCCACGGTCGTCGGTATAGATGACTCCTTTGAGGTCTTTTGGCACCAGATCGAACGGTATTTCAAACGAGCCGAAGAAGCCATGCGGCTGGCTAAGAAAAAAGGCAAAAATACCGTGGTCATCTACGAAGAGGAATTCGGCCTCTCGGAAGAGGTATAGGAAGAGAGGGAGTGGTGGGCTCGCCGATAATCAGCCAGGGAAAGAATTATATAAGTTTTCTTTTATATAATCCGGTCCCTGGTTTTTTTCTATTCTAGAAAATACGGGGAGGGGGCACTCATCTTGATAGAAGGTGTATTTTTTACCTTAGTTTCCCCAATTCATTACATGTCTTCTTATGTAACTTATGAGTCATTATAGAAGGAGGCGCTTTGGCTTTATTACAGCATTCAAGGATATTCGTAGCTTGGTCTATAAATAAATGCCAGGTTCTTTTTTTAAAGGGTGGATAGATCATTCTGTCCGCCCTCCTCTCCCCGGAAGATGCGCCCGAAGAAGAATTACGGAGAATTATTTTTAAATAAACTTTTTTTAAGAACAGAACGGTTTATCCGTGACCCTCCTCGCCAGGCCCTCCCCTCTTTTTTTGAAAAAGAAGAGGGGAGTCGGAAGAGAAAGAAACCATTTTACTCCTTACAAGGAATTTCTCAAGAACTCTGAAATGATCTCCCAGTTCCTCTTGTAGGTGATGATGCGGCTGGAGAGATGCCCTCCCGTTTTCTTGATAATAATTTTCGCACCCGTTTTTTGAGCAAAAAGAGACACCGGTTCTCTGGGTACGACGCGATCGTCTTCTGCGTGAAAGAGGAGTATCTTTTGACCATTCATCTTTTTTATTTCATGGAGGGGACTGTAAAAATTTCCCTTCTTGAGTTTCTCCCAATTCTTTCGCGGACCACGATAGGCTCCGCCGAAAGCTCCTTCCGTATACTCTCGCAGCGTTTGGAAGGATTCATCGGGCCCGGAGACCGTCCAATCAATAACGGGAGCGAGGGCGATCACTTTTTTGACTTTTGGATGGCATGAAGCAAGGAGCACCGCCGCACCACCAAAGGAAACGCCATGACGCCACAGGCAAGGGCTGCGCCTGTCC
>JBDTWF010000007.1:0-7868 GCA_040006815.1 Candidatus Moraniibacteriota bacterium
CCACATGGAGCTTGCGGCCCTCGACATGGATTGCGCTTTCCCAGCCCTTTCCGAAAAAGAAGCAGCTACCAAGCTTGATACCATCCGAGACGATCGCTCCAAGACAGAAGCTGAGAAGCGCACGGCCATGACCGAGTATCTTATCGGCGAGGCGAAAAAAATTTACGCGGAAAAAGAGAAGGGCATCGGGAAAGAGCTCTGGCAGATCATCCAGAAAACGCTCCTTCTCCAGTCGCTCGATACCCTCTGGATGAATCACCTCGACGAGATTGACTATCTTCGCCAGGGGATAGGGCTTCGTGGCTATGGCCAGCGGGATCCCCTCATCGAGTACAAGCGCGAGGCATATGATCTCTTTGTCGGACTGATGGACAGCGTTCGGAAGACCTATCTCGTTTCGCTTTTCAAGATATCGCCTCTCCATCAGGGAGTGACTTCCTCGACGCCCCGGGCTCTCGAATTCAAAGGCGCCTCGGAAAACATCGAGCAGTTTGGCGCGGCCCAAGCGGCGGCCGTCGGCGAAAGCGAACAGCCCAAAGAAATCCAGGCCCCCATCCAAAACACCCAAACCGTCGGGAGAAATGATCCCTGCCCCTGCGGTTCAGGTTTGAAGTACAAGAAATGCGGCATGATCAATGCTCCGGAACACAAGAACCATTAGGGAAATATGGAAGAAAAACCAAAAGTGGGTGTGGGGGTCATGATCCTGAAAGAGGGGAAAGTTCTGCTTCAACAAAGGAAGAGTTCGCATGGCGCCGGTGAATTTTCTTTCCCGGGAGGACACCTTGAGTATATGGAGTCCTTTGAGGAGTGCGCCCGTCGGGAAACGCTCGAGGAGTGCGGCATTGAGATTCAAAATATCCGATTTCAGTTTCTTTCCAATGTCAGGAAATATGCTCCGAAGCATTATGTGCATATCGGGCTCGTGGCCGATTGGAAAAGCGGTGAGCCGAAAGTGCTGGAACCGGAAAAGGCTAAATCTTGGGACTGGTACGGTTTTGATAACCTCCCAACTCCGTTGTTTGAAATGTGCCGCCAGGCATTTGAAAGTTATTCAATGGATGAAATGTATTTCGATTCCAAGAACTCTTGACAGGCGCTCTCTTCGAAGAAAGGGCGGTGTATGATAGAGGAAGTAAGCGTTTAACTTTGTAATCTATGATGTGGGAAGTGAATTGGTTGGCAGTTTTGGTGGGGGCAGTGGCCAACATGGTACTTGGCTGGCTTTGGTATTCTCCGACGCTTTTTGGAAAGCAGTGGGCTGACCTCATGGGCTGGCCTCTTGAAGACAAGGCCGCCTGGGAAGCTCGCCAGAGAGGCATGGCCAAGGTCTACGCGATCACTTTTGGAATGGCACTCCTCGTGAGCTACACGGTGAATGGACTTCTCTCAGCGCTCGATGTCTTTACCGCCGGTGAAGCCATTCAGATCGCGGTCTTTTTGTGGATCGGCCTCGTCGGGGCTACCTCCCTCTCCTCCATTCTCTTCGAGAGGCGTCCGGTGAAGCTCTGGGCCATCGATGCAGGCTACATCCTCGCGAGCTTCATCCTGATCGGACTCATCTCGGTCTTCCTTCCCTAAGGCATTCAAGAGATGCTTCGCCGGTTCGCCAACATCTTTTTCTGGTTTTTGTTCCTGGCTTTCCTCGGTTTGCTTTCAGGCGGAGTGTGGTTTTTCGTTCACGAGCGCGGGAAGCCGATCTCTCCAGGACTGGAAACGACGGAGCTCACTGGCCCTCATCAGCCGATAGTCGTTCACTTCTCGGAATCAGTGGATCCGAGGAGCTTCACGGGCAAGATCTCCCTCTCGCCCGATACCCCTTTCTCTCTTGAGTGGCATGACTGGGACAAGGAGCTCCTTCTCATTCCGGAGAAGGACTGGCCACTCGGTCAGGATTACCAGCTTTTTATCGGACAGGGGAAGACTTCTTTTTTTCTCAAGACTGGGATGTCTTCGTTTCATGTTGCTGGCCCGCGCTATCCAGAAATCGTCGAGATCACTCCCCGGAACGGCGCGACGGATGTGGTCCTTGGGGTAGAGGATCCTCTTCGAGTGACGCTCGATCGTTCCGCTCGGGATTTCTTCCTTGATTTCCGGGTTGATCCAGGGGCGGAGGTCGTCTACCAGAACAATCCAGAAAAAACCGCTTTTGAGATCCTCCCCAAAGGCTCTCTTCTTCCGGGGAAGAAGTATACGCTTCAGATCTTCGCGAAGTGGCGGAACGCTCCTGATGCCGAGTACCATTTCCTCGGGGAGACGCTCTTTGCGACTTTGCCGCCTGTGCCAGTCAGTCTGAATGGCAATCTGGCCGCTCGGGCAGAGGAATCCAAGCGCTTTACGCGGGCCAAGTATGCGGAGGGGAAATACATCGACATCAATCTAAGGAGTCAGGTGATGACGCTCTTCGAAGAGGGGAAAGCGGTCGACGCCTATATCATCTCTTCAGGAAAGCGGGGCATGGAGACTCCGACGGGGGAATATGCGATTGAGAATAAATCGCCGCGGCCGTGGTCCAAGAAATACAGCCTCTTCATGCCGTACTGGCAGGCCATCGTCCCGAGTGGCCTCTTTGGCATTCATGAGCTTCCCGAGTGGCCAGGGGGATACAAAGAGGGGGCTAATCACCTGGGGACGCCCGTCTCGCATGGTTGCGTCCGTCTCGGCGTCGGTCCGGCGGCCCGCGTTTATGCCTGGACCGAGATCGGAACGCGCGTTGTAGTATACTGACCGGAGGCAATCCTATGATCGAAGAAAGAAAGCTGTTGACGCTCGCCATTCCTCTCGAAGTAGGAAAGGTGCTTCTCGGAATGAAGAAGCGCGGCTTTGGTGATGGGAAATGGAACGGCTTTGGCGGGAAGGTGCATCAGGATGAAACTATCGAAGAAGCGGCGGCCCGAGAGACTTTTGAAGAATGCGAGATCGAGATCCTCAAAATGGAAAAAGTCGGAATCCACGAATTCTCCTTTACCGATAAGCCAGGAGAGATCCTCGAAGTGCATGTTTTCCGCGTGGATGAGTTCAGGGGTGAACCTCAGGAAACGGAAGAAATGGCTCCAGCGTGGTTTTCGACGAGTGACATTCCCTATGAATCCATGTGGAGCGATGACGAGTACTGGTTTCCCTTGTTTCTCGCGGGGAAAAAATTTCGGGGAGAATTCCTCTTCACTTCGGACGGCGAGATCGTCACTGCGGCGCTCAAGGAGGTGGAGAGTGTCTGAAGAGGCGGTTTTCTGGAGGAGGAGATTCTTGCTCTTTCTCTTGTTTCGGCCTATACTGGCTCTGTTTTGGCCTTAATATGGGGCCCGTAGCCCCTCACTTGGAATCCATATGCATTATGTATATGTTCTAAAAAGCCAGAAAAACGGCTCACTTTACATTGGTTATACCCATGATTTGAAGCGGCGTGTCGAAGAACATAATGCTGGAAAAAGTTTTTCTACAAGAAAGCAGATACCGTATGACGTGGTTTATTATGAAGCTTACAAATCAGCCAGTGATGCAAAACATCGAGAAGGAAATCTCAAGAAGTTTTCCGGTGCCTATACGCATCTGAAAAAACGTGCTAAGAATAGTCTGATTGATTCCAAGTGAGGGGCCTGTAGTAAAGTGTCCCGATTTTGTCAAAATAATTATTTTGCAACAAAATCGAGGATCCACGATAAAATGACCCGAATGAGAGCACTCATCATTTTATCGGGAGTATTACGCAGCATTCGCGGCGAATAATCTTTTTTGAAATGTCGTATGCATACATTCTTCGGTCAGAGAAAAACAGCTCGTATTATGTGGGAAGCTGTGAAGATGTTACGAGCCGACTAACCCAGCACAATAATGGACGAGTGAAATCAACCAAAAGGTATCGTCCCTGGCTTTTGGTCTATCAAGAAAGACTTGGTACTCTGGAAGAGGCGCGTCGACGCGAGAAACAAATTAAGGGCTGGAAGAAGAGAGTAGCTATTGAGAGACTTCTGGACATTTCAAAAAAGTAGTAGATTGAGAATCATCATGGGCCTGTAGTAAAGTGGTATTACGCAGCATTCGCATTGCTGAGTCGCGAGTTCGATTCTCGCCAGGTCCACCATAAGATACTTTTTATGAAAAAGAATATTGAAGTTGAATTACGAGGCCCACTTGATGAAAAATCCTTTTCAATTCTTTATAAGTATCTCGAAAAAATATGAGTTGTAGCAAAAACTTTTGGTATTGAAAAAATATTTAAGGTAAGCTATAGTGCATGATTATTAACAGTCCCGTTGTTGTATGAAGACCGAAAGAATTTTTCCCCCGAGACTTGATAAGACGAAGCTTATAGGTGTTATTGCTCCCGCTGACCCCGTTGCAGGGGTTTGTTCGACAGATGTCATTCGACGTGGGTATGAATATCTTAAAGAGAGAGGGTTCTCTATAATTGAGGGCGAATCAGTCAAATCTCTTTCAACTGGTCACACTGCTGGGTCGATCAATCTTCGTGTCAATGATATCCATGAGTTTGTAAAGCGAGACGATGTCGGGTGCATTATGGCCTTCTGGGGTGGATTTAACACAAACCAACTTCTTGATCATCTGGATTATGAGTTGATACGATCTCACCCAAAAATTTTTATTGGGTATTCCGATGTGACAGCGCTGACTACTGCTATCACAACAAAAACAGGACTAGTCACTTTTTCTGGTCCTGGGATCATATCTTTTGCAAAGCCAGAGCCGTTTGAGTATACATGGGCGCATTTTGAGAGGATGTGTGTCGATCCGGTGGAAGATTATCTCGTTGGCGAATCTCCGGAATATGCCGATGATCTTTATTTCCTTCGGGATGACCCCGATCACCGTATTCGACGGAGAAACGATGGCATTAAAATGTTTAAGGGCGGGTCTGTAAGTGGCGAAGTTATCGTAGGAAATTTGCAAACCATATTAGTGCTTAGTGGAACGGAATATTTCCCTGATATGAAAGGGAAGATTCTTTTTATTGAGGAGGATGAGACAAGTACGGTGGCGCATGTTGACAGATTTCTTACCCAGTGTAGACAGACCGGATGGTTTGACGAGATGGCTGGTCTTGTTCTTGGTCGTTTTACGGAGCATTCGGGGTTTACTGTTGATGACTCGCTTGAAAACTTATTGGAGGAGCAGTTGAGTGATGCGAAATTTCCAATTTTGTACGATGCTGATTTTGGACACTCTGATCCACTTATGACCATTCCGAATGGGGGTATTACGATAATTGATGCAGATAATAAACGGATCGTTTTTAAAAAGTCCGTCATTTGATAGTTATTATGCTACGAAGAAAAGATGGCACACTATTTAGACGCACGGAAAGGTTCCTGAAAGAAGATTCTGTATATGATAAGGGAAACCTCCTCAGCGTTGTGCAAACGATTCTTGGGAAGAAGGAAAGAATCATGCAGCTTGCGATGAAACATCCGACGCCTTTTTATGTGTATGACGAAGCGGCCTTAGATGAATCTGTTGATAGATTTACTGATGCATTTCGTAAGGAGATACCATCCTTCAAAGCGTATTATGCGCTTAAAATCAATCATTACTTTCCGATTGTGAAACGCGTGCTCAAAAGAGGCATGGGGCTTGATGTTGGCAGTGTGCGCGAGATCAGGATTGCTTTGAAGGCAGGATGTGAGGATATAGTGTATTTCAGCCCTGGGAAGACGGATGATGATATTACCACTACTTTGGAATATGCGGATAAAATACGTATCCATATTGATAGCTTCAATGAGTTGGGAAAACTTGGAGCGATTACTAATCGACAGAAAAGAACTATTAGAGCGGGCGTAAGAATACATGTTGATTTTCATAATGATTGGAAGAAGTATGGGATCCAGATTATGGAATTAGCCGAAAAGCATATTTTCTTTGGCTTCTTTCCGCGCTGGCAATTCTTGTTAATGCAATAAGTATCAAATCTTTAATTTTCATTTTTCTGACAATTATACAAATAATAGCAAATATAACCATAATTTTCTTTGCCAATAAATATAAGGGTGTGTGTGCTTACCATGCTCACTTGGAAAGAAACAAATGAAATGGGCGCTGCCTAGGCCACCTGAGCCCACTCAGTAGCCATCCCAAGTTCCTGCCAAGCCCGCAGTTCTCGTATGATAGAGTTTCTCATTAAATGATGCGTGCGTGGAGTTCTCTCAACTCAAAAACTATCAATACGATCTTCCGTCCGAATTGATTCGGAAGAAGCCTCTCGAGCCACGCGATAGCGCGCGGCTTTTTGTGTACGATACAAAAGCCGATACGGTTACTCTCGATACTTTTCGGAACCTTGCAGAGTATCTTCCAGAGGAAAGCCTCCTTGTTTTGAACAATTCACGCGTCTTGCCAGCCCGGCTCTCCACGGCGATTTCGAGGAAAAATTCATCCGTGACGAAGTCATCGATTGGGGGGAAGTTGCTCGAATGTATGTCGTGGAGGGCGGCCTGCGATTAGAGGACTCTTCGTCTGAAAGGTAAAGACTCTATTGTGCAGAACGGAGAGATGCTCGTTATCCATATCTAAAGCGAAAAGAGGGCGGAATTACACCCTTTTTTCGCATTCTGCGGTATACTAAAGAGGTAATACGGGAACGAAATAAAAAGTTCGTTCTGTTTGTTTTTGGACAGCAGAAAAAAGCAGCCAAATGACGACAGCAAAAGAAAAATTATCAAGAAAAAAAATTTCTAACGCTCAAAAGAGGGGTGTTCTTGCTGTGAAAAAAAAGGAAAAGAGTCCGGTGGAAAGCAAGCGCGTAGTGACGATCAAAAAAACCACTCTGCCAGAGAAAGAGAAGTCTCGAATAAAGTCTACGCCCGCGGCAAGGAAAGTGTGGAACGTGAAAAAGAGAGAAGATGAGACATCCTTAGGAAAACATGCTCGGGTACAACATTGGGTGAGAAGGGCGGAGGTGCGGAAAGTGACCGATCGCGCAATACCGCAGCGTACAGTCCGGCGTCGACATTCCTCCTTTGTTTTTCTGGGACGTTTGGCACAGCGACTAACGCTTTCCTGGAAGAATCTTCGCAGCAAAAAATCTTTGCCCGAAAAGAAACACCAGATTGTTATCGAGATGGAGAGTCTCGAAGAGTTTTTGAATAACTATGTTGCGAGTCAAGCGAGTTATGGGCGATCTTACTGGTGGCATCGACGCAGAGCGCAGATGAGTGATTTTTTGAAGAAGCAATGTGCGTTCCTCGGCAAGATGACGTGGGCGTTTTCATGGCGTAGTAGTATCGTGACGGCTGTGGCAGTGCTCGCAGTGTATATTGGTGGTATGAATGTTTCGGGAGCGCCCTATATGAAGTCGGTGACGACGAAGACGGAGTGGAACATGGGCACAACGACAGACGTATCGTTTGACAGTGCTACGGACGCCATACAGCTCGCCTCGGAGGGGAGTTGGTCGGCCCGTACCTGGACCCAGCCGCCCGATTCTATTTCTGCTGGATCCAGTTCTATCTTTGTGGGCGACGATGTCTATGTGATACGTGGTTTGGCAGACAAGGCCTTTTGGAAATACAGTAGCGTATTGAATGAGTGGACGGAACTGACGGATTTGCCTTTTCCTGCGTACTATGGCGCTGATATGGTGGGTGATGGTAGCAGCGGTATGTATGTGATATTTGGTGGGTATTCCAAAAAGTTTTATCACTTTGATACCGTGACAAATGTTTGGACGGCCCTCCCTGATCTTTTGGATACCATCTGGGCTGGGGGTAGTATCGGCTTTGATGGGACGGATCCCTACGTCCTTCGGGGTAATGCCAGCACAGACTTCTGGCGTTATGATGTTTCAGCTGGAGATTGGCAATCGCTCGCTCCGATATCAGCTACTGTGTCTACTGGTTCCAACTTGGTGTATG
>JBDTWF010000008.1:0-21245 GCA_040006815.1 Candidatus Moraniibacteriota bacterium
CTTCGAGCTCTTCGTTTCGCTTGGAGCTTTCGGCGGGGAATCTATGGGCTTTCTCGGTTGTTTGACTAGCCTAGCATGGCTCCTCGTCTTTGGCAAGAACCACAAAGGACCTCTCTAGAGAAGCTTTTTGTAGTTGTCCGCCCAGTAAAGAATACCGTTGATGTAAGGAGCGTAGCTCGTCCCAAGATAGAGGGCGGCCGCTTTCTTCCAAGCACTTCGATTCCCCTCATCGACACCGGGGACTTTATCGAGTTTGAGAGCCATGGCCATGACGCCATCAGTCAGGTTCCAGGGACTCGGCGGGTTGTGGCCCGTAGCCGCAGTCACCGCGCTTTTGTACCCCATCCAGGTATCTGGCATGAATTGAGCCACCCCCATCGCTCCTCCGGTCCCGCGATAACCACTCGGGTTGCAGGAGACTTTTTGCTTGCGATAATCGATACCCAGTTCGTCGGTAATTTTTTTGAAAAGTGTTCGGCGATACTGAAAGGTACCCCAGGATGTTTTGGAAAGTTTCCCTTTTTTGTAATTGGCCTGCGCCCCGTCTTCCACCTGCGCATAGGTACAGCCACCAACATTGGCCCCGAGATTGGTCTCCATCTTGAGGACTCCCATAAGAAAACCTTTCGGTACGCCGGTCCTTTTACTCGCAAAATCAACGGCTTCTTTAATATCTTTGGCATTGTAGCTCTTGCCCAAGATCTTGCTCAAATCGCCCTGCAATTCGGAAAGCTCTTTGTTGAGGCGCCCCACGACTTTTTCTTGATCCGCCAGATCAGATTGTGTCTCTTGTTGATCTGCAGCCAAAGCCTGCTTCTCAGCCACCTTTCCCTGGAGAAGGTCCTGGTGAGCCTGTTTCAGGTCTTCGAGATTCGCTTTCTCTCCTTCCGTCTCGCTTTTGCTGTCCTCGAGATCGGTCAGTATGGTCGTGATCTTCTCTTGAACCGAGAGAAGTTCCTCTGGACGATTCAAATACTCGGAAAAATTTTCTGAAACGAGGATTACTTTCGGCAAAGGGATATCCTGTTCCGCATAGATGTCCTGAAGCAGTCCCGAAAGAATGAAACGCTTCGCGTTCGTTTCTGCTTCTAGAAGAGCTATCTCGTCGCGCTTTCTCTCGATCTCTAGTTCCGCCTGCTGGATCTTGATCTGCGTCTGAGCGATGGTCCGCTGAGTGGCCGAAAGCGTCGAGTTGATGTTGGCAAGATCGCGCGCCAAAGTATCCTTTTTCTCCTGGGCTTTTTTGAGCTTCTTTTGAAGATCGCTGATGTCGTTTTGGATAGCGGAAGCTTCATCCGCCACTACCGGTTTCGCAGTGTAGCCGAACGCCCCCCCGAGAACAAGAAGAAAGGCGAGGGCGCTGAGTATCTTTGTGTTTTTGAGACGCATCTTGTCATTATACCCTATTCAAAAAAAGGCTCTCCCCTGCGGGAAAGCCCCTTTTCTGAATTTGAGACGATGTGGGTTATTCGGCCTCTCGGACTTTCTTCCAGACGGCTTTTTCGATCTCTTTCCCTACCCGAGGGTTCTCTTTGAGGAAAGCCTTGGCCGTTTCACGACCCACCCCGAGTTTCACCTCTCCATAAGAAAGTGTGTTCCCAGTTTTTTTCACTATTTCATACTTCAGTCCGGTGTCGATGATGTCATCCACCCAAGAAATTCCCTCATTGTACATGATGAAAAACGAGGTGGTCCGAAACGGCGCAGCCACTTTGTTCTTTACAATCTTGACATTCACCTGATTGCCTACGACTTCCTCGCCCTTTTTCACCTGAGCACTCCGGCGGACTTCGATGCGGACGGAGGAATAGAATTTCAAAGCCTGGCCACCAGTGGTCGTCTCCGGATTGCCAAACATGACGCCGATCTTCATCCGAAGCTGATTGATGAAAATGACACTGACACGGGAGCGAGCGATAATAGCCGTAAGCTTCCGGAGGGCCTGCGACATAAGGCGCGCCTGGCGACCAACATGCGTGTCCCCCATTTCGCCTTCGATTTCGGCTCGCGGGACGAGGGCCGCCACCGAGTCCACTACGATGACATCCACCGCATTGGAGCGCACAAGGGTTTCCACGATATCAAGAGCCTGTTCACCCGAATCCGGCTGAGAAATAAGGAGATCGTTTATATTCACGCCGAGGCGTTTGGCATACTCCGGATCGAGAGCGTGTTCGGCATCGATAAAGGCCGCCACACCGCCGCCTTTCTGCGCGTTGGCGATAATGTGAAGTGTAAGGGTTGTTTTGCCGGAAGACTCCGGGCCATAAATTTCAATCACTCGTCCGCGAGGCACTCCTCCGATACCGAGTGCAATGTCGAGCGAAAGAGAGCCGGTTGAAATGGCTTCGATATCCACCCTACGGATGTCGCCAAGCTTCATAATCATCCCCTCGCCAAATTTTCCCTTAATCTCCTCAACCACCGCATCGACATTTTTCCTCCCGCTGCTAATTGACTTCTCTTTTTCCTTGGGCATAAAAAAAGTATTACGGATTACTTATTGCCTTCCCTCGCTCGTGTAGAGAACATCTTTCATGGAAACCGGCTTGTCGCCGAGCGCCACACTCTCTCCCCCGCGGAAGCTAACCCAGGTATTCTGGGCATTCTCGGTCGAGATTTTGACGCTCTTTTCGGCATTCACCGTCTGCATTTTCTCCCCTCCGAGTTCTCCACTATACACAATTACCCCATCGGCTTCAATAGCTAATTTAGCCCCTTTCCCTTTCCCCGTCACGACGAGCATAAACTTCCCCTGAGCCTCATCCATGGTTGCCGGAGCCGGGGTGTCGAAACGCGCCTCAAAGGAAAGGGTCTCGCTTTTCTCCTTTTCAAAACGATTGACCGCCGTCACCGTCACCGTATTCAGTCCCGATTGGAGAACGAGGCCTTCGCTAAAGTCGCCATCAGTCCCGACGAAAACGGGCTGGCGATTGACCATAACCTGGGCTCCCCGATCGCTTTTCCCCTTGAGCGTGACTGAGCTCCCTTCAATGATGACTCCGTTGTTCGGCTCGAAAATGACGAGGGTTGGTTCGGCGACAAAGCTTCGGAATTCATGGAAAAGATAAAAGAATGTCCCCGCCACAAGAAGAACGATGATGCCCACGATGAGGGAGCGCGCGGTGATAACAAGGGAGGGGGTGAGTGGCATCCGGGGCCGCGTGTCAAAGACATGCTCTCTCCCGAGGTTGGCCTGGATATTCCGCTCCTTGTCGTAGAGCTTGAGGAAAGCCTCTTCGTCGAGACCCAGGTGGCGGGCATAGCCTTTGAGAAAACCCCGAACATAGACCTCGGCCGGGAGCTTTTCATACTCGCCGTTTTCAAGGGCTTCGAGATACTTCACCTGAATTTTTGTCGCCTTGGAAATCTCAGCGAGGCTCATGCGGTACTGACTGCGGAGCTTCTTGATCTTTTCACCAAGAGTGAGGGATTCAACTTTTTTACGGACAAAATCTTCTTTCATATGTAGTCACTATAGCAAAATCGGAAGAGAAACAAAAAAACTGACCCTGAAGGGCCAGTGAGGTTTTGGGAGATAGTCTAAAAATTGAATTTCTCTCGGGCGGATTGATCGGCCAGTGGATCATCGCCGTACCGTTTCCCTTCGTCGAGACTCTTGACGAGCACTGGGCGACGACTCCCTTCGGCTGGTCCGATGATGCCATTCTTTTCGAGGAGTTCCGTGATGCGGGCAGCCTTCGGGTAGCCGATTTTGAGATAGGTCTGAAGATAGGTAGTCGAAACGCGCTGGGTCTCAACGACAAGCCTCTTGGCTTGTTCATAGTAGGGATCGTCCTCCCCGTCTTCACCGCTTGGGGTATCCAGGTTGAGAGGATTTTCTCCTCCGCCAAAGTCTTCGCCAATTTCATCCAATCCCTTCTCGATCTTTTCTTCCTCGAGGAACTTAGTCACTTTCTTCACTTCGTTTTCCGAAACAAAGACACCCTGAATGCGTTGGAGTCCCGAGGCTTCCGCCGACGAGTAGAGCATGTCGCCATTCCCGAGGAGTTTCTCAGCGCCTCCCGCATCGAGGATGGTACGCGAATCGACTTGCGACTTGAGCTGGAAGGAAATACGCGCCGGCATATTCGCCTTGATGAGACCCGTGATGACATTCACCTCCGGACGCTGAGTGGCCAAGACGAGGTGTAAACCGACCGCCCGGGCCTTTTGGGCCAGACGGATGACTTGATTTTCCACCTCCTTGCCATGGGTTCCCATGAGGTCCGCCATTTCATCGATGATAATGACGATCTGGGGCAGGGGCTCGAGCTCCTCCTCTTTCACCTGATTGGTATCAAGGTCCACGGAGCGGCGTTTTTCACCCCGGCTCACTTTATCGCGATACGAGAAGAGGTCGCGCGATCCGACTGCTTCGAGTATCTTGTAGCGCGTATCCATCTCGGCGACCGCCCACTTCAGGACATTCACCACCTTGTGATTATCGACAATAACATCGGTCTTGAGGTGCGGGATGCCTTTGTAGAGCGTCAGCTCAACACGCTTCGGGTCGACGAGGATAAGCTTCAAGTCCTCTGGAGAATTCTGATAGAGAAGGGAAAGAATGAGCGTATTGATGCACACACTTTTCCCCGAACGGGTCGTCCCGGCGATGAGAAGATGGGGCATTTTTTCGAGATCTGCAAGGATGTATTTCCCGGAAACATCTTGTCCGAGGACCATGGTCAGATTAGAAGCCCGGCTGCGGAACTCCTTGGACTCAAGGATGTCCCGGAGACGCACCATGGTCTTGGATTTATTGGGAACCTCGATACCGATAAGCGATTTCCCAGGAATTGGTGCCTCAATGCGGATGTGATGCGCCGCAAGCGCCAGAGCCAAGTCGTTATGGAGCGTCGTGATGCGCGAGAGCTTGACCCCGACCGCCGGACGGAAAGTGTACTGCGTCACGGTCGGACCCACTTGGACCTCGCCCGCTTCGACATTGATGCCAAAATACTTGAGCGTACTCACGATGACCTGCTTGGTCTGTTCGATGTCCCCGCCAGAGCTCTGCATGGTCGTCGCCTCAAGAAGATCGAGGGGCGGAAACTCCCATCGAAGCTTGGTCCGGCGCTTCACCGGCCGCACGGGCAGAGGGCGCTCTTCTTCTTCGAAAGAAATATTCTTGATGCCGTTTTCTTCACGATTCTCGCTCTCTTCCTGAGCCGTGAGATCATCCCCGACAAAGCGGATATTCTGGACATTCTCCGGGGCCACCACCGGGACCAAGGTAGTCGATGATTCCTCAGATGTTTCTTTCAATTCTTCATTCTTCGCTTCAGGCGAAAGAAGCATGCTCGGATCAGCCTGAGCTGTTTCAGCACCCGGCGTCACCTCTTCCTTGGAGCCGAGACCACGCAATTTTTCAAACCAAGAGAGGAGAGAAACATTGAAAGCCGCAATGCCGCCGCTTACAAAGAGAGAAAAGAGAACGACGAAACTTGCTACCTTGCCCATAGCACTCGAAAGAGAAGCGGTGATGAGGTAGCCCAGATAGCCGCCACCATTTCCCGCTTGCGCCTCGCGCTCCAATTCCTTGGCCGTGTCCCCGAGGAAGAGATGGGCCAACCCCAGGACGGAGAGGAAGGCAAAGGTAAGCCCTACATACTTGATGCGATCTGAAATGGTCGTTTTATGCCGCTTGAGGAGCATGATCCCGATGAGAACGAGAAGCGGAATGAGTGGCCAGCGCCCCCACCCAACGGCTTTGCCGAGCCCATCACCGACATTCTTCCCAAAGGCGCCGGCTTGGCCGATAAAGGCGAGAAGAAAAAGCACGGAAAGTGCGAATAAAAAAATAGCCACGATACTTCGCTTAGCATCGCCTCCGAGCGCCGGCTCACGCTCCTTTTCGTTGATTTCTTTGGAATTCTTTTCTTTCTTTTTTCGGCCCATACAAAGACCATTATACTACGCTATTCGATTTTTGAGTGATGGCTCCGTTAGGCCTCAAGAGAGCCAAGAACTGGCGCTTCCTTGTCCGCATTGAGCCGGGTCAGCATCTGAGACAAAATGCGATGCCTCGTAGAGAGCGTGTTCAACCGATCAGTATTGTTTTCGATCTGCTGAGCCTCCTTCATTTCTCGATAGAGCTCTGCAACTTTGAGAGTGAGTTTTTCAATCTTTTCTTCCGGCGTCAGACCCTCCAACAGAGCCAGATCATCCTTCACTAAATCCATCTCGTTCGACTCGGATTTCGGTGCGCTTTCAAAGTCCATAGGGTTTCATTATTCCAATTACCCTTTCATTATACTCCAAAAGAAAAGTCTTGAATCTCTCCTCAAAACTCAAGCAATACCTCTCGGAAATTGACGATGCGGTCTTTTTTGTCTATCACTATTCCCTCTTTCTCATAGAGCGCCAGGCGGGATTTCCGGTGCCGCTCATCTATCCAAATTCGTCCGTCCGCATAGACGATTCGGTGAAACGGAATATCCTTCATTCCGGCGTCAGGGGCCTTCCCGAGTACACTCGTGATGCTCTGAGACACCATCGGCCCACCCCCAGCCGCCCGGGCGATTCGCCCATAGGTCGTCACTTTCCCCTTTGGGATAGAAAGAGCTATTTTTATCACTCGTTCGCTAAAAGTTGGGCCGAGGGTATATTTCTTCATGGCTCAAGGATAGCAACTTCGACAAGAAACAAAAAACGCTCCTGGAGGAGCGTTTTTGTGCCCGGAAGTACCCTGAAAGCCGAAGATTTAGATGGACGGGGGGCCCTGGCGGTAGCCGGTACCGGCCGGGATGAGGCGTCCGATGATGACATTCTCCTTGAGTCCACGCAAGCGATCCGATTTCCCTTGGACAGCCGCGTTGATGAGGACACGAGCGGTTTCCATGAAGGATGCGGCTGAGAGGAAGGATTCAGTCGAGAGGGCCACCTTGGTGATGCCGAGGACCATGGCCTCGCCGGTCGCGGCGGTGCCTTTTCCTTTTTCCACTTCTTCATTGGATTCGAGGAATTGGTCTTTCTCGACGATGTCACCGGGGAGGAGGATGGTGTCCCCCGGGTCAGCCACGCGGATACGGGAGAGCATCTGGCGGATGATGACTTCGATATGCTTGTCGTTGATACCTTCGCCTTGGCTAGCGTAGATCTCCTCGATCTCACGGACGATGTAGCGGTGAACCGCTTCCTGGCCCATGATGTCGTGAAGCTTCTTCAGGTCGACATGGCCTTCGGAGAGGATGGAGCCCTGACCGATGAGGTCGCCCACTTTGACCGTGACGGTCGCGTTGGTAGGGGCTGAGTACTCGTACTCTTTCCCCTTGTTGTCGAGGACGGTGACCTTCACCACCTTGGCCTCCTTTTCAATCGATTTGATCTGGCCGTCCACTTCAGACACGATGGCTTCGGTCTTGGGCGTACGGGCTTCAAAGATTTCCTCAACGCGAGGCAAACCTTGGGTGATGTCGGAACCAGCCACTCCACCGACGTGGAAGGTACGCATGGTCAGCTGTGTTCCCGGCTCACCGATCGCCTGAGCGGCGACGACTCCGACGGAGGCGCCAAGCTCGACGAGTGCATTTCGGCCGAGGTCGAGGCCGTAGCAGAGACGGCAGACGCCGCGACGAGACTTACAGGTGACGAGGGTGCGGATCTTCACGCGGGAGACATCCTCGCCTTCGATGATCTTTCCTTCAGCGCGGGAGATGAGAGCGCCCTTCTTCACGATTACCTCCTTAGTAACAGGGTCTTTCAGTGTTTCTATGGCGGTGCGGCCTTCGACGCGAGCGGCGAATGACATGCCGAGCTTGTCAGAATCTTCACGGTAGAGGTAGGCGCCTTCGGTGTCACCACAGTCTTCATCGCGGATGATGATGTCTTGGGCCACATCGACGAGACGGCGGGTGAGGTACCCGGCGGTCGCGGTACGGAGAGCAGTGTCAGCCATACCTTTACGCGCACCGTGAGTCGAGATGAAGTACTCCAACACATTGAAGCCTTCTTTGAAACAGCTTTTCACGGGGAGTTCGATGGTTTCGCCAGTCGGTCCAGCCATCAGGCCTTTCATACCGGTCATCTGAACAACGACAGATTCGGAACCACGAGCCTTGGAGTAAACCATGGAGTAAACCGGGCCTTCCTTGTCGAGTTCTTCGCGGACGGCATCAGTGATCTTGTTCTTGGTTTCGTTCCAGATCTCAATGACGCGGGTCTTGCGTTCATCGTTCGTGAGAAGTCCCATGTTGTATTGGTCTTTCACTTCAGCCACCTTCTTTTCGGCTCCGGCGATGAGTTCATTCTTGATCGGCGGCACCTTGAGATCGTCCATGCCCCAGCTGATGCCGGACTTGGAGACGAACTTGAAGGTAAGGTCCTTGAGCTTGTCGGCGAAGACAGCTGCTTCGTCCTGGCCCATCGTTTCGAGGATCTTGGCCATGAGGCCTTTCAGGTCCTTCTTGGTCATTTCTTCGTTCACGAAGCGCAGTTTCTCCGGAAGAATGTCGTTCAAGAGAATGCGGCCGGCCGAGGTTTCGATGATTCCATTTTCCCACTTGAGCTTCACGAGGGCGTTCACATTCACGACGCCCATCTGATGCAGGAGGATGGCTTCGTCCATGGAGCTGAAGATGTGTCCTTCGCCTTTGACACCCTTTTTGATGTGTGTCAGGTAATAGGCACCGAGCACCATGTCGAGAGTGGCCGAGACGATCGGTTCGCCGGTCGCCGGCTTCAAGAGGTTCTTGGAAGAAAGCATGATGTTGGCGCTTTCTTCACGGGCCTCTGCAGTCAAGGGAACATGGACAGCCATTTGGTCACCGTCGAAGTCAGCGTTGAAGGCTGGGCAGACCATCGGGTGAAGACGGATTGCCTTTCCTTCGATCAAGACCGGCTGGAACGCCTGGATGGAGAGACGGTGGAGCGTCGGAGCGCGGTTCAGAAGGACATAGTGATTCGGAATGATCTCGTCGAGGATCTCATACGCTTCTTCGGTTTCGGCATCCACCATACGGCCGGCGGTGCGAACATTATGCGCATACTCCTTTTCGATGAGCTTGTTGATGATGAACGGCTTGAAGAGTTCGAGAGCCATCTTCTTCGGGAGACCACACTGGTAAAGTTTGAGCTTGGGTCCAACGACGATGACGGAACGCCCTGAGTAGTCGACACGCTTCCCGAGGAGGTTCTGGCGGAAGCGGCCCTGCTTCCCTTTGAGGGCATCAGCAAGGGAGCGGAGTGGGCGGCGCTGGCCAGTCGCGGCGGCCGTCGAAGCCTGGCCTCGACGAGCCGAGTTGTCGAAAAGCGCGTCCACGGCTTCCTGAAGCATGCGCTTTTCATTTCGGGTGATAACTTCCGGGGCACCGATGGAGAGAAGCTTCTTCAGACGGTTGTTGCGGTTGATGATGCGGCGGTAGAGATCGTTCAAGTCAGAGGTCGCAAAACGACCACCATCAAGAGCCACCATCGGACGAAGATCCGGCGGAATGACAGGGATCGCTGTCGGGAGCATCCATTCGAGACGAAGATTGGCTTTCTGGAAACCCTGGTACACCTTGAGACGCTGGAGGAGCTTCTTCGGGTCGGCCGTTTCATTGGCGTCGAGGTCTTTCTTGAGTTGTTCAATCATCGCAGGGATGTCGATCTTCTCGAGGATTTTCCGGATGGCTTCGGCGCCGATACCAGCCGTGAAGGCCTGCCCGAAACGCGTGGACAAATTGAAGTACTCCACTTCCGAGAGGATCTGGTGCGGGCGAAGATTCTTGATCTCTTCCTTGGTGGTGCGATACTGCTCCTTCAAATCATCGAGGACTTTCTCGAGCTTGGTCGCGTCCTTTTCCTGAGCCCGGATCTCTTTCTGCTTGGACTTGTATTCTTTTTCGAGGGAATTCAGAGACTGCGTCTTCAGCTCCTCCTTCACATCCATAATGATGTACGAAGAGAAGTAGATGACGCGTTCCAGATCCTGCGGTCCGATGCCGAGAGCGAGACCGATCTTGGAGGGAACGCCCCGAAGGAACCAGATGTGCGAGACTGGGGTCGCAAGCTTGATGTGGCCCATGCGCTCACGGCGAACAATGGAGCGGGTCACTTCGACGCCACACTTGTCACAGACGATTCCCTGATAACGGATGCGCTTGTATTTTCCACAGTAACATTCCCAGTCCTTGGAAGGACCGAAGATCTTTTCGCAGAACAATCCATCCGGTTCATACCGCTGAGTGCGATAATTGATGGTTTCCGGCTTCGTCACTTCGCCCTTGGACCACTCGAGCATCTCCTCAGGAGAGGCGAGGGTGAGCTTCACGGAATCGAAGTCGCTGACCTTAGTGATGTTTTCCATAGGTGTCATAGGGGTGTTCTCGGTTAGACGGTTTCAATATCGTCTCCTTCGGCGGGAGCGACCGTCTTCGCGCCGGTAAGTTCTACATTGAGACAGAGTCCTTTGAGTTCATTCACGAGGACATGAAAGGAAGCAGGGATGTTCGGACTCTTGATGGATTCGCCCTTGATGATGGATTCGTACGCTTTAGAGCGGCCGAGGACATCATCACTCTTGATGGTGAGCATTTCCTGGAGCGTATGCGCGGCACCATAGCCTTCGAGCGCCCACACTTCCATTTCACCGAAGCGCTGGCCTCCGAACTGAGCTTTTCCACCGAGCGGCTGCTGCGTGATAAGGGAATAGGGCCCGATGGAACGCATGTGAATCTTGTCTTCGACGAGGTGATTGAGCTTCATGATGTACATGATCCCGACCGTCGACTCATTGTCATAGGCCTCACCGTTCTTCCCGTTCACAAGACGGATCTTTCCGTTTTCGGGGAGTCCGGCCTTCTTGAGTTCGGCCTTGATGTCGGTTTCCGAAACGCCGTCAAGAGACGAGCTCGCCACCTTGTAGCCCAAGGTCGAAGCGGCCCAACCGAGGTGCGTCTCGAGGATCTGTCCGATGTTCATGCGAGAAGCGACACCGAGAGGGTTCAAGATGACATCCACCGGAGTTCCATCCGGAAGATACGGCATGTCTTCTGCGGGAGCGACATGTGAGATAACGCCTTTGTTTCCATGGCGACCGGCGAGCTTATCACCCACTTGGATCTTGCGCATCTGAGCTACTGAAACTTGAATCTGTTCGAAGACGCCCATCGGGAGTTTGTCGCCTTTTTCGCGAGAGAAAATCTTCACATCCACGACTTTTCCATGCTCGCCGTGTGGGAGGTAAAGAGAGGAATCCTTTACATCGCGTGATTTCTCACCAAAGATAACGCGGAGGAGCCGTTCTTCGGCGGTCAGATCGCCTTCGCCTTTGGGTGTAATTTTTCCAACAAGGATGTCGCCCGATGAGACTTCGGCGCCGACGCGGATGATGCCGCCTTCGTCGAGGGACTTCAAGCGGTCTTCGCCGATGTTCGGGATGTCGCGGGTCACCACCTCAGGCCCGAGCTTGGTGTCGCGAACATCGATGGAGAAATCTTCGATATGAATGGAACTCCAGCGGTCCCGCTGAACGACGCGCTCGGAAATGATGATGGCATCTTCGTAGTTGAAACCTTCCCATGGCACAAAGGCCACGAGCATGTTCTGACCGAGGGCCAGTTCGCCGTGGTCGGTCGAGGCACCGTCAGCGAGAAGATCGCCGCGTTCCACCTTGTCACCCTTTTTCACGCGTGGCACCTGGTTCATCGAGGTGAAGGCGTTGGACTTTTCAAAACTCTGGAGGGGATACTCGCGATCAATGTGATCCTTTTTGGCACCAGCTGGCGCTTTGGAACGGACAAGAATGTGATCAGCGTCGACTGCGACGATTTCACCGGCTTCGAGAGCGAGGACGACTTGTCCCGAGTCTCGAGCGGCCTTGTCTTCAATGCCAGTCCCAATAACGGGAGACTGTGGAACGACACAGGAAACAGCCTGGCGTTGCATGTTCGAACCCATGAGAGCTCGGTTGGCATCATCGTGCTCGAGGAATGGAATGAGGGCGGTCGCGATGGAGATGCACTGCTTGACGGAGACATCGGTATAGTCGAGCGCGTCCGCTTCAATGGTTTCCGGATGACCCTTCACTCGGGCTTCAACGAGCTGTCCTTTGATGTTGCGGTATTCATCGAGGTCGATGCCGGCATGGGCGATAATCTTGCGGTCTTCGACGATAGCATTGAGATAGTCGATCTCGAGTGTGACGAAGGGGATGACCTTCACCTTCTTCCCCTTGAGCTTGGTCACAATCTTTCCGGCCAATTCTTCGGTGATGAACTCACCCTTCTTGGCGAGGCCATCGATATTGTCGCCGACGACGCGGTTCAGGAGGTCTTCCTTCTTGGCATCCACTTCATGGCGGACGACCAAGTAGGGTGTCTCGAGAAATCCGTATTCATTGACGCGGGCATAAGTGGCGAGGTGGCCGACGAGACCGATGTTTGGACCTTCTGGAGTTTCAATCGGACAGATGCGGCCGTAGTGAGAGTGGTGAACATCACGCACTTCAAAGCCGGCGCGCTCACGAGTGAGTCCACCGGGACCCATGGCTGACAAGCGGCGCTTGTGCTCGAGCTCAGCCAGAGGATTGACCTGGTCCATGAACTGCGAGAGCTGTGAGCTTGAGAAAAATTCTTTGACGGCGGCGGCCACGGGACGCGGATTGATGAGCTGACCCGGGACGACGGTCTCGACATCCGAAGTACTCATGCGGTCCTTGATGTTGCGCACCATGCGGTAGAGGCCGACGCGGAGTTTGTTTTGAATAAGTTCACCGACAGCGCGAACACGGCGGTTTCCGAGGTGATCGATGTCGTCTGCCTTGGCTTCAGAGTCATTATTGAGACGAATAACCTCCTTCACGATGAGGAGAAGGTCGTCGGTGTTAAGGATACGGTTCTCTTCGATATCGGGACGGTTGACCTCAAGTCGCTGATTGAGGCGGTAGCGGCCAACAGCACCGAAGTCATAGCGCTCGAAATTGAAGAACATAGCATCGATCATCTGTTTGGCGTTTTCCTCGGTAGCAAGGTCGCCCGGGCGGAGACGCTTGTAGACTTCACGGTAGGCTTCCCCGCGATTGGTGGCGCTGTCCTTGACCAAAGTTGTCTCTATATAATGAATATCGCCCTTGTCGATCTCGACGAATTCCTTGCGGATATCCTTTTCCGTAAAGCCAAAAGCCCTCATGAGCGAGGTAATCGGAAGCTTGCGCTTGCGGTCGATTTTGACTGAAATAACGCCATCGAGATCAGTCTCGATCTCGAGCCAGGCACCGCGGTTCGGGATGATCTTGGCGCCAAAAAGCTTCTTCCCCTTCTGGTAGTCCATGGTGAAAAACACGCCCGGGCTTCGGATGAGTTGAGAAACAACGACGCGCTCGACGCCATTGATGATGAAGGTTCCACGCTCAGTCATGAGGGGAACTTCACCAAGATAGATTTCCTGTTCTTTGACCTCCCCGGTCTTTTTGATAAGGAGCGTCGCCTTGGCGCGAAGGGGCGCTTCATAAGAAATGTTTTTGGCCTTGGCAACGGTGGCTGGATACTTGGGCTCGTCCAAGTAGTAGCCGTTCAAAGTCAGTTCCAGGTCCTTCCCGGTGAAATCAGCCACTGGGTTGATCTCATCCAAAAGCTCTTTCAAGCCTTTTTCCCAGAACCAAGCATACGAAGCGGTTTGCACTTCGATGAGATCCGGAAGAGAAACAGTGATGCGGTTCTTGAAGAATTTCCGCTTCTTAAGAGACGAACCCTCGCTAAACGCGTCTTTCACGCGCAAACTTCTGCTTGCCTTCGGCATAGGAAAAGCGCTCACAGCACTCCGCCTTCCTGGGGAGAGGAAGTCGGTTTTGTGAGGTTAATTATTTACTTCAATTGTCCCGCCCTTGATCACATGCATCACCCGTACTTTGGATATCGGAAATGAAGTCCGAAACTTTTTCAAAAATGTACTCCCAATACTAACAGAGGGGAAATTCCTTGTCAAATGATAGCAAAACCCGGGTTTTTCTATTACCCTGGCTTTTCCCCCATTTCTAATTTTTCGAAGAAAGAACTTTCACTCCCCAAGTATACACCTTGGCCACCGTTTCAGCAATCTTCACGCTCGTAAAGTTGTCTGAAACATCTGTTTTCACCTGAAAATCCACGATATCTCCTGATTTCAAGCTATTTTCCTTAAGAAACTCAGCAATTGCAGTAAAAAGCTGTCGCCCCATATCCCGACTTTCCAGCCAGTTTTTGGTGCCCAAAACCTCTTCCTCCTGCTTCAGGGTAAGCTCAGAATGGTCTTTTTCAACGATAAGTAAAAATGTGTGCATATTTTCTCAGTATTTCTAGTTATCCGCTTTTTTCTAAGAGCGTGTCCAATAACCCCGATTCAGGAATGGAATACTTGATAATTTTTCCATTTCTTTGAAAAACTTTCTCAATCTTCGTTTCAGGACGCGAACGCAAGACTCTGTATTTTCCATCCTGTACAAGGAGAGCGGCATTGTCATCTATAGCGAGGCCCACCCCAGGAGTTCGTTTCATCATCTCCGCGAGTCCTCTCTCTCGGTTCTTTTCGCGGATATGATGAGGACTCACTGTACAGGGAAGCAATCCCAATCCGGAAACGCGCATGAAGGAGATCTTCTTCTTCGCACCTTTCACGAAGCGCCGCGCATCACTCGATCCATAACGGAACCAGCAAATGGCGCCCGCCGAGAGGCCAGAAAGGATAATCCCCTTGTCATATGCCCGCTTGAGAAGCTTGTCGACACCGTACTTCTTCCAGATGCGGAGCATTCGTAAGGTATTCCCTCCACCCACGTAAATAAGATCGGCAGAAAGGACTTTTCTTTCTCTTTCTTTTTGGGATAGCTTCTCACGAATAAGGAAGAGGGCATCTGTTTTACAGCCCAGCTTTTTCCCGTAAATTTTCTCGAAAGTCTCACGGTACCCGGCGGCATCATTACTGGCCGTGGCGAGAAAGAGCGCTTTTGGGCGCTTCTTCCTGGAAAGTTTCACAATTTTTCGGTCAATCGTGAGCGTTTCAAGGTCTTTCAATTCTCCCCCACCGATAGCAACAACCGTTCTCATATTTTCTTGAATACAGCCACTGTATCACTATTTTAAGAATAAAAAAGCAATCGAGCCCGAAGAACTACATATCTTTCTTTTATCCGTAAAAAAGATCATGAATATGCTATGAGCACATTGTGTCCGCCTGGCGTGGGAATTATTTCACTCTTTTCCAATCTCCTCCAGATTGCGTTCCTTGAGAAGCATCCATGCAGGTTCTTCGGAAAATTGATGGGTAAGATTGAGAAAATATGTACCTTTTTCAACAAGTACCTTTCTCTTGTCTATGTCGGGAACTAAGTGAATATAGAGGCTATTCACTGCAATATCGACGGCCTTGAGAACAATCGCCTCTTTTCCGCTGGCAACCACTCGGTCATACATGTCCTTGTCCTGCTCCAATGGATCAACAATTGACTCATCGTAAGTAACTGCCAATACAAGGGTGAGCATTTCTTCGCCAAACTCCACTTTTAGTTGCTGGGGGGGTGACAGCAGTATCTTCCAAGATATCGTGAAGAATAGCGCCAATCACCACTTTCTTTCCATAGCCCATCTCGAGAAGTATCGATGCGATTCTGAGAGAATGTAAAACAACAGGTTTTGGGTTGTGACCTGATTGATTGTAATTTGTCACTAAGAATGAGATGGCTTTTTCTATCAAAAAACTGTCCTCGGGTGATACTGCATTATTGAGAGTAAACATAACTCGATTGTAGCAAAAAGCGGCAGTCCAATCGAACTACCGCTATATTTCCATGTCGGAGACAATGCGCTGGCAGGTGCTGTCGAGACAGCCCGCCGAATACGTCATCATCGAGTCGGAAATCAAACTCTCTATAATCCTGGCCCTCATTGCGAAGAAATCCGCCGTGTCATAAGAAGGAACGTGCCCCATGAAACGGGACTCTCCACTGAAAAGGGCTATCGACTCCCCATCTCGCAACAAAGCGAGCTCGGAACAATCTTTCAAAACTTTCGGTTCGAAGGTGTGACTAAATCCACTATTGACGGTCAGACTAAATAATGTTTTAATTGGGAGTCTCAGATTATGACCCTACTTTGACAATTTCATATACAGAAAGGGCATTAACATGCATCCAATTGCAAAGTTACTCATAACAGTGCTGATCGAAGAAAAGAAGGCTGAAATCGTAAGAACGGAAGTAGCCAGACAAGTCTCAATCAAGGATACTCAAGAGGCTGAAGGTGCCATGATCTCTCGTTATGACACTTTCCTTGAGGAAGCACAGTACCTAGCAGGAGGCCAGAATAAAAGGCTCCTGGAAGCAAAAGCTGTGGTCATTTCGCTTGAGGCTCTGCTCCAAAATGACGCCTGTGTTTCATCAAGTACCTTTGTTGGCTCGCTCGTCACGATTGAAAACATGAGGGGCAGTGAGACAAGAAAGTTTCTCTTGATGTTCGATGGTGCCGGGGGCAGTATTTTCCCCTCACCGGAGAATGAGAACGAGAAAATCACAGCACTAAGCGTTTCTTCTCCGCTCGGAAAAGAGCTCTTCAGAAAAGAAGTAGGAGCAGAAATTGAGTCTCCTATTCTCCCTGGGGCTTGGGAAATCACTGAAATTCAATAGAAACGGAGGCCGTCCATGAACACGACTGGTCCGGACATCCTCGTAGTAGAGGGCGTCGATGGTGTAGGTAAAACAGCGCTCGCGAAGGCACTGGCGACCGCACTTGGTTTCCGTTACCTTTACACCCCGCAACCACCCCTGGCCTCGATCCGGAAAGAGTTAGAGTCTCTTAGGGACCCGAATACCCGGTTCTTCTATTACCTAACTTCCGTAGTCGCAATTCAGAAATGGATTATGGAACGCCTAGAATCTAACCAAGGTGTGGTGATAGACAGGTATATTTACTCGACGCTTGCGATGCACCAGCTACTCGGAGTTGACATAAGTTGTGTCAATGTCGACAAATTACCTATCGTTTTCCCAACAGTTTCCATATTGCTCACGGCAAGTGCGAAGACAAGGGAGGAACGACTGGTTGCGAGATCTGGCTTGCAGACTTACGACCGGCACATTGAGCAATCCACAGCCCTACTCGACAGGGCTCAGGTTGCTTTTCGGAAGGTATGCCCGTGGTCAATCATCATTAACACAGACAGTCTTTCGGCAGAGATGGTTCTGAGGAAGGTACTGCACCTACTAAAGGAGAAAGGTCATGTATGACATTTTCGAGTCGTTGGTAGCACAGGGCAAGGTAAAGAGAACACGCCTTCTCAATCTGCGCCTGAAACTCCATGTTCCTTGCCAATGGACCTGCAATTTCTGCCACATGGAAGGGAACGCCTCTTCCCAGCCGATACGGAACGATTCACACTTCGCTGAGGTGCTGACAAATTTCCGTGATCGCTTCGGTTTCACCGAAGTCCACTTCACCGGTGGCGAGCCGTCTATTCACCCGGAAATAGTCGACTTCATATCGAAAGCACGGGGCCTGGGATTCGAAGTGAAAATGACAACAAATGGCCAGGCAAAGCTGAGACGGTACCTCGACTGCATCGAAGCGGGTCTGGACGAGCTTAACATCAGCATCCATACCCTCGACCCAGCAGAACTCGGTAAGCTCATGATCCCGCCGAGACATGCTAACTGGGGTCGCAAGGCTATCAAGCAGCAGCTTGCTCTGCTGGATGCTCTCGCCGGAAAAGTTGGGCTCAAAATCAATACCTGCGTAGGCGAGGCCGACGAGCCCGCACTGGCAATCGCGGCTTACATACGAAACAGAGGGGTGTCCTGGCGACTCATGAATGTACTCGAAACATCCGAGGTCTCGTATGCATCACTCAGACGGGTGCGCAATGCACTCGAGGCGGAGCCCGTGCAAGCATGCATCATCGATGGAAGCTCCAGCTGTTCGGTCGATATGCTATGCAAGGATGGGTTTGCCTTCAAGCTGAAACTTATTCGCCCTCACTTCCTGGACGCCATGTGTGCCGGGTGCGAGTTGAGAAAGCACGAAGGATGCTATGAGTTCGCCTACGGTCCAAGGCTAGAAATGGAGAAGGGGCTCCTCATGGTTCGCAACTGCATCCATCGAGAGGGGCCCCCGTTTTCACTTCCAGTACACGCATATTTCTCCCATCCCCTTGCTCAGCAGCTCCGAGACGAGCTATGAGTCTCGGTGGCGGGCTTCAAAGGTTAGCACGCGTTGCTAACCTTTTCTTTATGGCAAGAAGGTTATATCATCCACTAAGATAACTTACAATTTATGGAAATAGAGATTCGGGCCAAAGTAGACGATAGAGCAAATTTAGAAGCTCGATTAGAGGCAGAAGCAAAATTTATTACGGCATCCGTAGAAGACGACGTCTACTTTAAGCATGAGACAGATCTTGAAAGAAAATTGGTACTTCGAATCCGAAGAAAAGCATCAGGGTCAATCCTTACTTTCAAAGGCAAAACAACGGGTGATGATACTGCCTGGCAGGATGTGGACCTTCCTCTTTCGAATCCCGATGACTTAGAAAATATCCTGTTTAGTAATAACTATGTAAAAGTTGTTCAGATACAGAAGTCACGAAGATCCTACGCCCTCCAGGATTATGAGGTTAACTTAGATGATATTACGGGACTCGGAACATTCATCGAAATTGAGGGGCGAGGGGATGAGACCGAAAGAAGACAAGTCGAAGATGATATTTCTCTTGTTCTAAATAACCTTGGGGTGAGCAAGGAGCATATCATCCGGAAGGGCTACGTTGCCCTCATGCTTGAAAAATCAACGGTATAAAATGAGGCTCTTTCAAGCCTCAAGGAACGGTCCGATCAAGAGCATATTGTGTCCGCCTGGCGTGGAAATTATTTCACTCTTTTCCAATCAAAAGACCAAGGATCGGTTTTACGGCCAGGGGCGATGTCGGCATGGCCCACGACGAACTTGATCTTGTAGCGGCTTTTGATATCAGTGAGGAGCGCATTGAGCGCATCGTATTGCTTCCCCGTGTAGCCGCTCGTTTCGGTACCGTCGAGCTCAATGCCGAGAGAGAAGTCATTCACATTTTTTCGGCCGTCAGGAACCTTGGAAACACCGGCATGGTAGGCGATGTTTTTTTCCGCAACCAACCGGTAGACTGTGCCCGCGCGTCCAATGAGGTAATGTGCTCCAACGCCATAGTCCTCGTACTGCTTGATGATCTTGTCGATGTCGTAGACATCGCCGCCACTCGCGTTGTAGGACGAGTGGATAACCACCGTATCAATGCTCCGATCGCTCGCCTCTCGATAGCCGAACCCGAGAAGCCTGGGCACGATGTCGAGTGTGGCGCTCGCTGGAGCTTCCACTGCCTGAGAAGAACTGTCTTCTTTGATTCCTGGGGGTGGAGTGGGCATCATACTCTGAGCCGGCTCTTCCTCTCTTATTTTTTCTTCAATGAGAGGATCAACGGATGGGAGAGATTCCTCTTCCGAAAAAGATTCGATCGATTTGTTCTCATAGCTTTTCGTTTCTTTTTGCCTTGAATAAAGCCAAAAACCTCCGACAATAAGGAGCAGGAGCACGCTACCGACAATAAGGAGGGTTCGAGTCATAGCTTCCCCCTCGATTATAACAGAAAGCCCCATCCAAAGAATGAGGCGGGGCTGTCAGAAAAAGCTCGAATGGATAGCTAGCGCTTCCGGAAAATAAGAAGAACGATCGCCGTGACAAGGAGGATGAGCGTGCCGATGATCATTTCCCCCACGCCCTGGAACTGGAAAAGTTGATTCATGACCTGTGCCGCCCCGATGAGAAAGAAGATCATCCCAGTCGCAAGGATAAGGAGACCAAAGAGGCGATGGACTCCCTGATTGACGAGCTCCTCCGCTTTGTTGGAAATGGAATTCAAGAGAGTATTCCCGAAGTTCTCGACGGTGCCGAGTACTCTTTCAAATAGGGAGGCAACCATCCCCGGTTCTTCCTCGGATGGATAAGTTCGTTCGATTTTCTTTCTGCTGTTTTCAGTCATATTGTTTTAGCGTTGTGATCGGAATTGGATAAAACGATTCTGAATGACGGACAGCGCTTCGCTCGCACCACGCTCGCCCTTATTCACCGAGTCGATTCCCTCAGCCAGGATGGTCTCAACCGCTTCCGGATTGCCTGGCTTCCAAGAGCGAGCGATGAGGTTCCCGAGAGCGAAAGGAGCGAGCTTTACATCGCCCTTCTCGGTATCGATGAGATCGCGGCGAGCGGCCGGTTTCCCTGTCTTGGTAAGGTATGCGAGCGCTGGGTCGGAAGGAACCGCGAAATTCCGACTGGTTCCCGCGAGGAAATTACGGATAGTGATGGCCTTCTCCGAGTGCGGGAGGGCGAGGTAGCGGAGAAGTTGCCAGGACTCGTTCGCTCGGATCTCTTGGTACTTGGCTGATGGGACAGTGGGGAGCTCGCCGGGGCGAACTTCGGGGAGCGACTTATTCTTGGCAACAGCAAAAGCCCAATAATTAGCGAAGTTCACCGGCTTACTCCCAGCGAATTGGGGCAATGGGGAAACAGAGAAATTGAATTTGGCGTTCTTTTGCTTGATAGTTTGATAATGCCAGGAGTAGTTCACCATCATGGCCGCCGTCCCTTCATAGAAGGCATCAATCGAGAAATGCTGGCGCGGATTCCAAGTATAGAGAGATGAACCAGAAAGCGCGTACTGGGTGTAATCACCGAATGCCTGAACCATGTGTAGATCGTTAAAGCCGCTATTTGCATCAAAAGTAGCTCCTCTTTGGTACGCCAGAGAGAGTAAGATGTCCGTCGAGCGATTGACATTGTAGGCAGTACCGAGAGCGATCGCCGACTGGCGCAGATTTCCAAACTGATCCAGGTGCGTCAGGCGCGGAATCATGGCGTTCAGCTCCTCCCAGGTCGTTGGCGGAGCCGAAATGCCGGCTGCGTTCAAGAGATCACGATTGTAATAGAGGCCAAGAGAATCCACCGAGAGTGGGAGAGCATACACCTTCTTGTCCTCGGGAATGAAGTCTTCTGCTACGACATCCACCAGGCCGTCGCGCACTTCCTTCTCAGAAGCAAGGGTTTCAGGAGCGGGAACGATCTTGTCCTTGAAGCCATCCAGCCAAGTGTTCCCCATCATGAAAATATCCGGCCCTTTCCCCGAAGCCATGGCCGAGAGGAGGTCTTCTTTGTATGTCTCTGGTGAAAGCTTCCGATAGGTAATCTGTCGGATGAATGGATTAATCTCCTGATACTTACTAAAAACCTCCTGATACGCGTCCGTATCGTCAAACACTCCCCACACCTCGAGAT
>JBDTWF010000009.1:0-2468 GCA_040006815.1 Candidatus Moraniibacteriota bacterium
GCGAGCCATCTCTCAAAAGCGACGGCACTGGCACCAAAAGTCTCCGAGAACTGGATTCTGTCCTTGATGATGTCACTCATCTGTAAGATTGCTTTTGAGCCTTGCCAGAGGGAAGGGGCCGTGGTATTCTGCCACTTCTATGAAAAGCCTCATCGACCAGAGAGCCGACCTTACAGATCTCCTCCAGGGCCTCAAAAAGCGCTCTGAGACGGCTTGGAGCGTACTTCGGGCCATCTGGAAAACCGGCATTCCGGAGCGCTTCTGGCTCTTTTTTTTCGTCTCTGGTATCGTCCTCGGTTTCGGCATGAAAAGCCTGGCCCAGAATACGATCACCGTCGGCCATGACGATTACCAACTGAGACAAGCAGACTCCCTCTATGACCTCAATCGGACTGAAGACGAGGCCCTCGCGGAGGGTGCCAATCTGACCGCTCCCGAAGAAAAGAAAATCTACCCCAGTTGTTCTCTCGATCAGTAATTCATTTCTATGCAGAACAACACTTTGTTTGGCGACATCCTCAATTCGGACCGGAGCGCGCGGGAAAAGAATCTGACCGCTCTTCTCATTCTCATCGGAGGTCTTTTCCTCGGGAGTCTTCTCGTGGATGCGGTCGGACTCTTTACGGGGACGGGTTTCTCCGGGAAAGCCGTGCGTGAGCACAATCTCCTCGAAGCCGGAGGGAAAACCTGGGTCGCCTATACCGATCCTATGGTGACGCTCCAGGTCGTGACCGAGGAAGCCTGTCTGGACTGTAGTCCTAATGAGGCTCTTCTCTGGCTTCGCCGCATCGCTCCGACCATTGATGCCGTCCGAGTGGAAGCTACCTCGCCCGAGGGAGAGAATCTTATCAAAAAATATGAGCTCAAAACTCTTCCGAGCTTTGTTTTCACAAAATCAATCGAAAAAACCGCTTTCTTCGAGCAGGCAGGACCACTTTTTTCAGAGCGAAACGGACAGTATGTCTTTGACATGAACAAGATCGGCCTCCCGGTCGGGAAATATCTCGTGGCACCCCAGACAAGCGATGAGGACATCCAGCTCGGGAAAAAGGATGCCTCGGTGAAGATGGTGGTCTTCTCTGATTTTCAGTGCCAGTTCTGCAAGAATTTTCACGCGGAATCCAAGAAGGTTCTGGCGGCTTATGGGGAAAAGGTGAGTCTCGTCTTCAAGCACTGGCCACTCCCGGCGCATGCCCAGGGAGAGACAGCGGCCATGGCCTCGGAATGCGCCAACGATCAGGGGAAGTTCATGGAATATGCCGACCTTCTTTTTGACAAGCAAGCCGAGTGGGGAAAGACCAAGGGCAATCAGAAGTTCAAGGACTATGCCTGGCGCGTGATGGGCATGAATGGGCGCGACTTTGCCACTTGTCTCGACACCAAGAAGCATGCGGATAAGGTGGCCCAAGACATTCGGGAAGCGGATGAACTCGGTCTCACCTCGGCCCCATCGTCATTTGTGAATACTCAATTGGTGGTCGGCGCCGCACCGTTTGCCGATCTCAAGACGGTCATCGAAGCCGAACTTGGTGAGTGAGGGAGGCGAGGGGCGCTCTCATCTCTCCCTGAATCCTTTTCTTCCTGCGAGACTTGATTCATCGCTAGTTTTTGCTACGATAAGTGGGATATCGGATGGAAATGCCACCTTAGCTCAGTTGGTAGAGCGGCGCACTCGTAACGCGCAGGTCTCCAGTTCAATCCTGGAAGGTGGCTCAACTTTATGGAGGAACTCAAACGAAAAATCGAAGAACTCAACGCTAAATACCTGCGTCTGCAGGACTATCTTTGATTGGGCGAAGAAAGAGACGCGTATCACTTCACTTCAGTCAAAAAGTGAGGCAGTCAACTTCTGGGACCGGCCGGAAGAAGCGGCGCGCATCATGCAGGAGCTCGACGGCCTGAAGAAGGAGAAGATTGATTTTTATGAGCTCGGGAAGCGCCTGGCATCGGCGGATGATTTTCTCGCGCTCTCAGAGCTCGGGGAAAACGAGATGCATGAGCTCTCCGTCGAACTCCAAGCTCTTGAGAAGATTTTAGTTGAGTGGGAATTCCAGCTTCTCTTGGGAGGTGAATATGATGGAAGTAACGCTCTTCTGACCATTCGAAGCGGGGCTGGCGGAACGGAAGCGCAGGACTGGGCCGAGATGTTGTTACGGATGTATCTTCGCTATGCCGAGAGGCGGGGGTGGCGTACCAATGTCTTGGATGAATCCAAAGGAACCGAAGCGGGCATCAAAAGCGTTACCATAGAGATCCGTGGCCGCTCTGTCTATGGCTATCTCCGCGGAGAAGCAGGGGTGCATCGCCTGGTGCGCTTGTCGCCCTTTAACGCGGACAATCTTCGTCAGACCTCCTTTGCCTCAGTGGAAGTGATGCCTGAGATCGGAGAAACGGAAAGCGCTGCCCTCCGGAGTGAAGACTTGCGCGTGGATACCTATCGGGCGTCGGGAGCCGGCGGCCAGCATGTG
>JBDTWF010000010.1:0-29894 GCA_040006815.1 Candidatus Moraniibacteriota bacterium
TTTTTTTGGAGAAAGATCCCCAGCGCCAAAAAACCAGTTATGCCAAAGTAGAACGATGCAACATGCGGATCAGGAAAAAAAGCTGTCGCTCGAAGAACGGTCTCTCCGCCAATATTAACAAGAAGGCTCGGGTACTCCGCTACAGCCATCCCGAGATTCTCGCCCAAGAAAAAGGGCAGGGCGTTCTGCGAAAGCCAAAAAAATATTTTTTCTCCCCCGACTATAAATTGTGCTCCGAACAAAGCAAGGCTTATCAAAGCCGCGAGGGTGCCCCCAGCGACAAGGGCAGAAAGCCATCTCTGGAACACTTTTTGATCCTCCGCTAAGTCGTAGAAAACAAAGATGAGTGGAAAGAAATTCAGGAGAAAGAAGAGCTTCCGAAGGGCAAAGTTTGTGTCTGTCGCCCAAAGAAGCGAGGCGGCCGAGAGAAAAAGGAAGGAAAGGACAGCTCCAGTAAAAAGAGAGGGAGGGAGGGATATTGATTTTCGGAGAAGGCCCCTCGCAAACCACCACAGAAATATAATAACAGCTAAGACACGAGCGAGAGGAAGGTCAAAGCCCTCGCTCGGATTGAGCGCAAACTGGAAGGGAAGAAAAAAAAGAAAAAATCCAACGAAGCGAGACAACATATCAAGAAAAGAATTTCTGGTAGAGCGGTTGAAGGAAGGAAAGGATGGTCTTTTCTGTTTGTGTCCCATGTTTAGAAAAATATTTCTTCTGACTTTCAAAATAGGCGCGTTTCATGCTTTTGTGCGAAACATGACTCTCTCCACCGGCATGCCGAAAAACAAGGAAGGGGTAGGAAAAGACCGGGAAACTATTCTTTTCCGCCCGCGCACAGAGGTCAACATCTTCGTAATAAAGAAAAAAGCTTTCGTCAAAGCCGCCCAGCGAGAGAAAAACTTCTTTCCGGAGAGCGAGGGCCGCTCCACTCACCCACCCTGCCCTCATAACCCGTGTACCCATAGGCTTTGATCGAAAAAATTTCCCAGAAAAGAGTCGCCAAAGCGTCGGGAGATCCCCGGAAGACCAAGGCTCATCCCTTCCGGAGGCTGTCTTGAGGAGCATGCCAAATATCCCTTTTGGAAAGAACTCGAGAGCGCCCCAAAGAGAGAGAAGGTTCCCTTTCTGAAATTCCGCGTCAGGATTCAAGAAAAAAAGAACTTCTCCTTTGGCTTCCGCGGCCCCAAGATTGGCTGCCTTTCCAAAACCGTAGTTTGCCGGAAGAAGCTTCATTACGGCCCCATACCTCTTTCCAAGAACTTCGATTCTCGCGCTCTCACTCACATCATTATTAACAAGAATGAACTCGTACGAGAGACCAGAGAGGGGTCCCACCAAAGACGCCAGCGCCTTCTCTAGAAGATCGGCGCTTCGATAATTTACGAAAATGAAGGAGTAAAGTAGCTCTGGCATATGAGTCAAAAAATATCACGAAGCGTCAGTATACGCCCTCTTTACCTCGCGAGCAATCGGTGTGGGAGAGAGAAAGAGATCGAGAGTGTTTTTTATCTTACGAAGCAAGAGGAGTGTCTCAATCCACGGCCTCCAATACCACGGGCTCTCGACTCTGAAGAAATGAATGCCCGACCGAACCAACCAGTAGGTTTTTTCTGGATTTGTCCGGCTTTTTTCACCATGAAAGACCTTGGCCTTCCTGACAACGCTTGGGGAAAAACCCGCTCGGCGCGCCGAAAGAGAATAGGCCACATCTTCGTAGTAGAGAAAATAGCTTTCATCAAGGAGGTTAATTTTTTCTACGAGCGTACGAGAAAGAAAAAGGGCACAGCCAGTAAGGTACTCGCTCGAAGAAACCTCTTTTTCTTCCGAAGTGGTGAGAAGATGCGTAGCTCGCATACGAAGATAAGAAATTCTCCCTCCAAGGAACCAGAGGGCCTTCCCGTCCTCGGTGTAGATTACTGGACTGAAAAGGCCGCACTCCGGATGTTCCCGAGCGACTCCCAAGAGTTCTTCAAGAGCCTCTCTCTCCACCACCGTATCGTTGTTGAGAAGCCAAAAAAAATCTGCTCCATTGGATGTTCCGAAACGGATTCCCACATTCATTCCGCCCGAAAAACCGAGATTTTTCTTATTTTTTAAAATCGTAAGCCCTGGAAAACGACTCTCCAACAACACTCTCGACCCATCAGTCGACGCATTATCCACGATAATGACGGCCGGAACGATTGTCCCTGCCAAAATTGATTCCATGCATTTTGCGGTCGCCTCTCCGTCGTTCCAGTTCAAGACGATCGCGCAGACCTTCGTATTTTTCACAGGAATAGTTTAGACGAGCGGCACTTCTTCACCCTCGTTTTTCTCACTAAAAAGACTCACGATTTCGCTCGAGGTGACGGCCCGGGAGAACCAGAGCGCGGTGGCATAGACCCCCATACCCACAAAGCCCGAGACGAGGAGGGGGGCGTTCCGGAGGAGGTAAAAACTTCCGGCCATGAGAAATGCCGAGGTGAGAATGCTTGGAAGACGATCAGGGCGCGGAAAGTAGTGAAGAACACGATAGGTGAGCATGCCCGTCACGACAATAACCAAAAGCTCCGTGAGGGCCGAGGTAACGGCCGCACCAATGTACGAATAGGCTCGGATGAGGAAAAGGTTGAGAGAGATGTTGAAGAAAGCGACTCCCAAGAGAACCCCCATGAGCCGTTTTTGCGCATTTCCCACAACGAGAAGCATGTTGAAATAGTGTCCGAAGAAGATAAAGGCGAGCGAAAAAATAAGCACCTGAAGGACTTGGGCTGAGGCCTCGAAACCCGCGCCACTAACAATCCTCACAATATGAGGCGCCAGGAATACCGTTCCAATCACGATGGGGAGGACGATGATAAGAAAGACTTTGAGGGTCTTGTTGGCGATCTCCTGAAAGCGAGGCCGATCATGATAAATGGTCCGCGAGAGAAGGGGCATGATGAGCCCCACCAGCATCGCGGGAAAGAAAATGAGGTTCTCCATGATCTTGTAGGCAACATTGTAAATACCCACATCCGAACTGGTGCGGAGAAAGGAGAGAAGGATGGTATCCATCTTGAAGTAGGTAAAAGTGATGATGGTGGTAATGCCGAGAGGAAGGGCCTCGATGACGAAGTGCTTCCAAAACGGCCAATCAAAGTCGAAGCGGAAGCGGACGAAGCTTCGGCTCAGGAAAAAAACGACGACGGCATTGAAGGCCATGGTAATGAGATGGGCGCTCACAATAGCGATAAATCCAAGGTCGAACTTAACGGCGGTAAAAATAACACCGAGCTGAATAAGCTTGCCCACAAACTCCACCATAGCCACGCGATCCATAGCCAGGCGCTTTTGGAAAATCCCATTAAGAAAGGTACTAAATTGAGCGAAGAGAAGAGCAAGGGCCACGATAAGAATGCCTATTTTGACATGTCCGCTGTAGTGGAGAAAATAGACCGCGATGGGGGCGAGGAGGAGAAGGGTAAGGCTGGCCACGAGACGGAGAGCCGCCACATTCCCGAGGATTTTCTCCTCAGGAGCGCCGTGCCGAGAAATCTCCCGCGCCGCTACCGTAGCCAAGCCAAGGTCAGCGAGAGCTCCAAAAAACGCAAAAAAAGCGAGTACGGTCGCATACTCGCCGAAGCCTGATTGACCCAAATACCCCGTCGTCAATCGGATGGAGATGAGGGCAATAAAAACCGTCGAAACGACCTTGAGGGCCGAATTGAAAACGACATTATACGCGATTCGTCTCGCGAGAGCCATGTGTTTTTTCGCCTTAGAAAAGAGGAGGGGCCTCCTCAGCGTCAGGGTTTTCTGGGCGACGCTTCAAGAGGATCTTCCTCTCGTCACCACGCCCCACGCTCTCAGTCGTGATGAGTGGGTGTGTTGCAAAAAGCGTGTGAACGAGCTTGCGCTCGAAAGGAAGCATGGGGCGAAGTGTTACCGGAAGGCTGGTCGATTCAACCTCACGGGCCGCCTCGAGGGCCTCTCTTTCAAGATACACTTTTTTCTCGCGGAAGTAATGATTAACGTCAAGAGAAATGGAGGCGTTTTCCGGCTGATCCTTCCTTATGATGAGGCGGACTACATGAAGAAGGGCGGCGATGTTGGCCCCGTGCTGGCCGATAAGAAGATTTTGTCCATCCGTCAGAGTAATGTCACACATGTACCCGACTCGCCCCTCAGGGAGTGCCTCTTCGCTCGTTTTCACTTCTGCAGTAAATCCAATCTTCTTCAAAAGATCTTGGACGGCAAGGGTGAGAGTGGCGCGGAATGGCTCTTCCATAACAGTGAGGGGAAAATGATTAGTGGTGACGACTGAAAATCCATTTCTGCTGGGCCCACGAGAGAAGCGTCGAGACAAACCAGTAGAGTGTGAGGGCGGCTGGGAAGGTGATGCCAATCACAAAGGTGAGGCCAGGACCGAGATAGAGCATTTGCTTGTTCATCATGCCCATCATGTCTACTTCGCCTTCTTTTTTTTCGGCCACTGGGCGGCTCGGCATGAGCATTTTGGTTTGAAAATACTGGACGAGGGCGGCTAGGGCAGCGAGCCAATAGCTCTTTTCGAGGAGATTAAGGAAGCCAAAGGCGATCGGGTGAATGGTTTCAGGATTCTTGACGAATGAATATAAATCGTTTGGATTAGCCACTAAACCAGCTTGAGCAAGCGTAATAATGACCCGATAAATCGCGATAAAAAAGACGATCTGAATGATGAGAGGAAGGCAGCCCGCAAACGGATTTACCTTATTCTCTTTGTAGCATTCCATCATAGCCTTGGTCTGTTTTTCCTTGTCACCCTTGTACTTCTCCTGGATCTCTTTTAGCTTCGGCTGGATCTCCTGCATCTTTTTCTGAGAGGTGATCTGCTTTTGGGAAAGGGGGAGAAAGAGGGTTTTAATGAGAGCGGTAGTCAAGACAATAGCCAAGCCAAAATCGCTCCATGGGAGGGCCTCGTAGAGGAAAATGAGGATATTATAGACGGGCTGATAGATGAAACTGTGGAAAAGAGCTCCCATAAATTATTTTTTTGGTTGAATAAATTTTTGGATAAGGAGGTCGGCCTTTCCCTCAAAGCGTGAGAAGGTCTCATCGGCGAGTTTTTTCTGGAAAAGAAGGACGAGGTGAAGGTGTGGTGGGAGGAGGGGGAGGCGAGGACGAAGAGCGGCGAGAATTTTCCGTTTGTAGAGGTGGCGCGTCGCTGCTTTCGGAAAGGCTTTCCCTTTGAAAGCGACTCCGATTTTCGTCTCCTTCTCTTTCTCTGTCGTAAAAAGACAAAGAATTTCTCCTAAATGAAGGGTTTTTCCGCCACGAAAGGCCTGCTCAAAGTTCTCTTTCGCCCGAAGCCTCGCCTTTTTGGGAAGCATAGGGTGTTTTAGACGGTAGTAAGTTTCTTTCTCCCTTTACGCCGCCGGGCCGTGATAACACGCGTTCCGGTAGCGGTTCGCATGCGCTTCAAAAATCCATGCCGACGAGCTCGGCGGCGTGTTTTCGGTTGATAGGTGCGCTTCATAGGAAACCCCTTAAAAAATATATAGTCTGATTTTAGGCGAAATAAGGGAAAAAGTCAATAAATAGCGGTCTTTTGGGGTTGTCCACGGATTGTCCACATATTATGCACTTGTGACCCTCGATGAGATCCTTATTTGGTGATAAAATAAAGTCTACTCACTTTTTTCAATACCGAACCACCCCTCCTTTTTATGACGCATACCGAACTCTGGAAAGCCGCCCTTGGCCAGATTGAGCTTTCTCTTTCGAAGGCTAATTTTGTTACCTGGTTCAAAAACACCTCAATCCTCAGTTTTGAGAATGGGATAGCCACCATTAATGTCCCCAACGGCTTTGCGAAGGAGTGGTTGGAGAATAAATATAATTTATACATTCTTAAGGCTCTCAAAAGCCTTGATCCAACCACCCAAGAGATCCGCTGTATCATCTCACAAAATAATAACACACAACAAAATAATCAAACAGTCAAGAGATTAGACGCTATCCAGGGCGGTATTAGCGCTCAAGCAGGGGCTTTCACCCGGAAAAAGATCCCTAATGAGGTAAGTTTGTCCCGAAATAGTGGCCAAAATAGCGTCTTTGAGAGCCATTTAAACCCTCGTTACACTTTTGACAACTTTATTGTGGCTGAAAACAACGAATTAGCTCGGGCGGCTTGTTTTGCGGTTTCCCAGAACCTCGGTCACCTCTATAATCCACTCTTTATCTACGGTGGGGTCGGGCTCGGAAAAACACATCTCCTCCAGGGGCTCGGAAACGAAATTATGCGTCAGCACAGCGACAAGAGGGTAAAATACATCACTTCCGAACGCTTCACGACCGAGCTTGTTGATTCTATTAAAAACCAGACCATTGACCAGTTTAAGCGCACCTATGAGGAGATTGACCTTCTTATTATTGATGATATCCAGTTTCTCTCCGGCCGCGAAAAGACTCAGAATGAATTTTTCCACATCTTTAACGCCCTCTACCAGCTCAATAAGCAGATTGTCATCTCAAGCGACCGGCCACCGAAGGCCATCCCCACTCTTGAGGAGCGCCTTCGCTCGCGATTTGAAGGAGGGATGATTGCTGATATCAGTAAACCGAGTCTCGAAACCCGTATCGCCATTCTGGAAACAAAGGCGAAGGAGAAAGGGATAGCCCTTGATAGTGAAAGTATCCAGTTTATTGCAACCCACATCACTCAAAATATCCGCGAGCTCGAGGGGGCTCTTTCGCGCATCATGGCCTACAGTGAGTTCCAAAAAGTCCCTCTCACCCTTTCTCTGGTTCAGAAGGTCTTGGGAGAACTCATCACTCGAAGCAAGAAAAATATCAAACAAGAAGACATCCTCCGGGTCATCATGGATTTTTATGGCATTTCGGAAAATGATCTTGTGAAGAAAGGGAGAAAAAAAGAGGTGGCTCATCCGCGCCAGATCGCCATGTACCTCATGCGAACCGAACTTGATACCCCCCTTTCAAGTATTGGTGAATTTTTTGGTGGGCGCGACCACACAACCGTTCTCCACGCAGTAGAAAAAATAGAAAGGATAAAAGAAACAAATCTCCGAATTAAAGAAGAAATTATGAGTTTACGGGACCGGCTCCAAGTATAAGGCGTGGATAAGTCTGTATAAAGCGGTTTTTTCTGTGGATACTTTTTAGAAGAGTCCCCCCTTAGAGGAGAGAAATAATAAAAAGAAAGAAAGTTTCATCACTTCCCTTTTTTACCCTCCATTTTTATATACCTATCTAATAGCTTTAATAAAAGGAAATTCTCTCTTCCCCACATATCCACAGGACTAGTAATAATAATAATTTATATAATATACTCTAATATTCATTACTCACTATGAATGCCATCTGCACCCAAGAAAATTTAGAAAATGCCCTCTTTGCTCTTGAGCGTGTTGTAGGAAAACAGAGCTCACTTCCTATTCTTTCAAACATCCTTATTGAAACAGAAAAGGGGCAATTAAAGCTTTCGGCCACAAACCTGGAAATAGGAGTGGTTGTCTCGCTCGGAGCGAAGATTGAAAAAGAGGGAAAGATTACTGTTCCAGCAAAACTTCTTAGTACATTCATACAGAATTTACCGAGCGGCCAACTCGTTGAGCTTCACCAAGAAGGCCTTACTCTCTATTTAAAGAGTGAGCGCCATCAAGTGAGTATTAAAGGTTTGGATGGAAAAGATTTTCCTATTATTCCTCGGTTCCGAGGTGAGTATGAATTTGTTTTACCAGCCCAAGGGTTAAAAGAGGCTTTTCAAAAGGTGCTTTTCTCTGTTTCCTTAAATGAAAGTCGGGTTGAGCTTACTGGGGTTCAATGCCTTTTTGAAGAAGGGCTGATCGCTTTTGCGGCAACGGACAGTTTTCGTTTAAGTGAATACCGGCTTCCTCTAGAAAAAGGAAAAACAGAGGGGTATGATGAATTTTGTGAGAAGAATCCATCCCTTCTTATTCCCTCAGCGACGCTTCAAGAGGTCCTTCGAGTGATTGGAGTGAAGAGTGCTGACGTGACGGTTGCGGTAGAGGAAAACCAGCTCTTTTTTAACATAGACGGTATAGAAATTATCTCCCGGCTTATTAATGGGCGCTACCCAGACTATCAGCAGATTATTCCGAAAGCCTTTTCTCAGAAAGCGACCATGAAAAAGGAAGCGCTCGTGAGAGCTCTGAAAATGGCGACCTCCTTCTCGCTGTACAGCTCGGGCGAAGTGAAGTTTGTGTTTAATGGGGAAAAACACGAGGTGACGGTATCGGCCGAATCTCAAGAGGTGGGGACAAATGAAACCACACTTGATTTTAAGGGCTCTCTCACTGAGAGCGGTCCGGTTGTTTTCAATCCACGATATATCCTTGAGGGTGTGAATGCCCTTCCGGGGGAGAATGTTGTTTTCTCATTTAATTCCCCAACCACACCCGTGCTTATTGAGGCAGAGGAGATCATCCCCTTTCTTTATATTGTGATGCCGATCCGGAAATAAAGAGAAAAGGAGCATGGAAACACTCAAATCATTTCTTCATAAGAAACGAGAAGAGAGCCCGAAGCTTGAGCTGGATGAAAAAACAGTTTTTTATCTTTTCCAAAAAATTGTTAGGGCAGAATATGGGGAGCGCGGAGCAACGGTGATCGAGTCGGTATATTTACGAGAGGGCATTCTTGGGCTTCGTGCGGCGAATCCTCTTTGGGCAAACGAACTTTGGCTTCAGCGGGGGAGTCTTCTCACACGTCTTAATAAAGAGATTGGGGAAGAGATCGTGAAGGATTTGAAGATCTTTCACTAAAAAAGGAAAAACAAAAACCCCCAAGAAAGGGGTTTTTAAGAAAGATTTAGTAATTCACCGAAACACCCTTACTCTCGCTCGAGGTATTCCCATTATCATCTTTCACAGTGACCTTCACTGTGATGGTGGTGTGGTTCTTGCTCTCGGGTATGGTGTAGGTTGTCTCATACGGCTTATCCGCCATCTCAGCGACAGAACTCCCGTCTACCTCAAAAATCACCTTATCCACCCCATACTTCGCCTCAACGCTGGCGCTCAGACTGAGACTTGAGCTCGAGACCGAATCTGGCACACTGAGACTCGCTGATGGCTTGAAGCCGCTAAAATCACCCTCAGAACACTCCTTCTCTGGAGGAGTTTCGAGAATTACCCCTTTTTGCTTCTTGTAGTAGTCTTTTACGCCCTTCTCCCAATTTTTGTACTGAGCATCCCGATCTGGTTTGTCTGGGATTGGCCCTCGCGGGTCTTCGCGGGTGACATAGTAGAGGATGTCATGAGGGGAGACAAAGTCCTTTTTATCACTTTCTTTATCCGGGCAATATTTGTTGGCGAGACAATATTTATCATCCTCCCCTGGGATTTTGCAGACCTTGACATCTTTTTCCTCATCGAGCTTTCCAGCGAGCATCAGCTTTTTTGTCTTCCCCTCACCGTCACCGATCTCATCATCAGGGTTGTACTTGGGGAAACTTTCGATGGCGTAGTTTCCGAGAACCTTATCGAGGTATGCGCGCCAAATAGGAGCCGCCACATTAACACCATCAGCACCCTTCACCATTGGAGAGTTATCATTATTTCCGGCCCAGACGCCCACCGCGAGAGAGGGGGTATAGCCGATCGTCCAGCCGTCGCGGAACTCGTTGGTGGTGCCTGTTTTGGCCGCGACCGGACGATTGTCAAAGCGAAGGGGGCTATTCTCTCCAAAAACCCAAGCCCGGTTATCGTTGTTTGCTATGATGGAATCAAGCATAGCGATATATTTTTCATCAACGACGCGCTCACCCGGGTTTTCTTGGTATTGCTCGAGCATGTTTCCTTTGGAATCTTGGATGGAGAGCACGGCCGTCACGGGGTGTTTTATCCCGCCCGTCGCGAGCGTCCCATAAGCGGCGACATGGTCAAGGAGCTTCACTTCTCCACCCCCCAAAACAAGAGAGAGACCAAGCCGGCCTGGGTCATTCAGACCGGTGATCCCGAGCCTCTTCGCTGTTTCAATAGCATTATTGACACCGACCAGGTAGAGAGTTTTTACAGCTGGGATGTTGAGAGAGCCCCCGAGCGTTTTCATCATCGGGAGGGGGCCATGGAATTTTCCGTCATAGTTCTGGGGCTTATAGCTTTTCCCCTCGGCCGTTTCAAACTCTGTCTCGACATCATAAAGGAGGGTCTCAGGGAGGTATCCTTGGGCAAAAGCGGTGAGGTAAACATAGGGCTTGAAAGAAGAGCCTGGCTGGAGGGAAGAAAGAGCCGCATTGAAGTTTGGCTCAAAAACGCAGTTTTTCCCCGAGATACAACCAACTGGCTCCGAAGCACCGAAATAGTCCTTAGAGCCGACCAAGGAGAGGATCTGCCCGTTCTTGGGGTCGATGGCGACGAGAGCGGCATTTGAGGCTTTCCATCGGCTGTTTTTCTCTGCTCCTTCTCGTACGGCCTGCTCGGCGATCTGCTGTTTATCCCAGTCGAGGGTCGTGACCACTTTCAATCCACCTTGTTCGACGGCTTGGTCGCTATATTTTTCCTGTAAGTAGTCTTTGATGTACATAACAAAGTGGGGTGCCGCGAAGATGTCCTTCTGGGGCTTCACTTTTCTCAGCGTGTCCTCATTGACGGCTTGTTCTGCCTGCTCGTCGGTGATGTAACCGAGACTGGCCATCTGCTTCAGGGCATAGGCCTGGCGCCCCGTGAGAGCCTCTGTGTGCGATCCGTATGGGGAGTAGTAGGTAGTTGCCTGGGGGAGAGCCGCGAGGAGGGCCGCCTCGTCAAGCGAGAGTTCGTGAGCTGATTTTCCGAAGAAGGTCTGCGAGGCCGCTTCAATCCCATAGGCATTTGAGCCATATGGAATTTCATTCAGGTACATTTCGAGGATTTCATCTTTTGAGTACTTTGTCTCAAGCTCAAGAGAGAGAATAGCCTCCTTAATCTTCCGAGTGAGTGTTTTTTCTTGTGAGAGGAGGGTGTTCTTTACCAGTTGTTGGGTAATGGTTGAACCTCCCTGGGAAGCTTCAAACTGGATGAGATCCTTGAAGAGGGCTCGGAGGATGGAGCGGAGCTCAATGCCAAAATGATGGTAAAAGTTCTGATCCTCGAGGGAGATGGTCGCATATTTCACGACATCTGGCATGTCCTTGAAGGGGATCACTGTTCGTTTTTCTTCGCCATGGACCTCATAGAGAAGATGGGCCCCGGTTCGGTCATAGATCTTGGTCGATTCAGCGACGAAACGCTTACTCACATCGCCTGGGCTTGGGAGGTCTTTGGCGAAGTAAAGGAAGATGCCAATCACGACAAGAAATCCCCCCAGGGAAATCCAGCCGCTTATTTTGGCTATTTTTTTCCAGGGCCAGGCCTTTTTCATAGGAGAGAGGGTTAGAGGGGCCGCGGATTGAGGCATTCCTTGAGGTGTCGGGAGCGGGGAGACTTTCCGCCGGAAAGCGCGCTCAAAAAGGTTGTTTTGGGGGCTAAAAAAACGCATATGCCTTATTATAGCATTGGAGAGAAAAGCTTTAGATAAGCCAATTTAGAGAAGAAAGAAACCCCCCATAAAAAGAAAAGAAGCCTTATTTAAGCCTTTTTATAAGAAGGGATTTTTCCAATTCCAAAATAGAGGCGGAGGACTTCTTCGGCGGCGTCAAAGTCAGGGCGATTGATGGGGTGTTGATGGATAGAGAGATCAGGGCCACCATTGATTTCCAGGATGACCCCGCCGGTTGCTCGGAGAGGGAGGCCAATATCTTCGGTGATTACATCAATACCCGCCACATTGAGATAAATAGCTTGGGCGGCAAGGACGAAGAGTTCTTTGTTCTCTGGATGGATGTGCTGGGTTGCATCAATGGCGCTCCCGCCATGAGAGATCGGTGCGGCCAGATAAAGAACCACGGACTGACCCTTCGGGGGGATGAGATCGAGGGCCAAGTCCTGCTTGGCGAGAATATAGGAGAGCTCGGGTTTGATCGGGATTGGATAGAGCCCCGAGTTTGGGACGATGGAAGCGTTGTGTTTTTTTATGAGACGGAGGATGGTATCTTTCCCGTTTCCAATAAGAGTCGGCGGGAGGTATTCGGCTACCGCAATAATCTCTTTCTCAAAAACAAGGACGCGGTATTCTTTACCAAAGACTTTTTTCTCCGCGACCACATAACTGAAATCTCGTTTGATGGTATGGAACGCTTCCTCGGCTTCGGCGATGGAGTGGAGGCTTCCAAAGATTCCCTTACCGAGGGTCGAAGCAAGTGGCTTGAGAATAATACTCCCATTATGTTTTGTGTAAAAACTTCGAAGGGCAGGCAGATCCTTGATGAGGAGCTGTTCTGTTGTGGGAATGTCTGCGCCGCGGAGGATCTCATTTGTGGTCACCTTGTCGACGGCAATCTTCATCCCGATGAAGGAGGTTGAAAGAAGGGTGGCACCGAGCGTGAAGAGCTCTTTGACACCGTCAGAAATACGGTAGACGGAGCGCCGCTTCGGAGACGGGCCCTTGATGGAGGCGTAGACGCTGACGGAGAGGCCGAGCCGCTTGGCGGCTGGTGCGAGACCAAAAGGAATGCCCATAGAAGAGGCGCTAAAAAATTGAGGGGATGAGAAAAGCGCCGAAAGGCGCTTTGTGTCAGATCCAATAGGGATACAAAGTATCCTATTTATACCATGAGCAAGAAAAGAAGTAAAGGTAGAGCGGTCACTTCTTGTTTTCGGGCGATGATTCTCGCGCGTTGGTGTCAAAAAAATCAAGAAGAGCTGAGAAGTATTTTTCCTGCCATTCTTCTTGACCTAGGGCAAAGTAGATTCCCGGCATAGTGTTCATTTCGAGTATCCAAGGCCGCCCATCTTCATCGAAGATGAAGTCAATCGTATATTCTTTCTCTGGATATTTTGAGAAGGCCTTTTGAACGGCCACAATAGCGGGGGTAAGGGTCTCAGGGAGGCGGCTCGGCTCGATGATGGTCATACTTCCTCCTTGGGCGACATTGGCGAGGAGAGAGCCTTTTTTTGGCTCACGGATGTAGGAATAGATGAGCTTGTCGTTGATAAAAACAAGGCGCAAATCATGATAGCTTTTGGTGATGCCTGGAATGCCGTGGGAGCTGTCGACGAATTCCTGGACGAGAAGAGGGAAGGTAATGTCTAATTGGAGGAGCTTCTCTCGTTCTGCGATGACAACGCTCTCCCCTCCGCTCCCTCGATCGTTTTTGACAACAACTTTCGAAGAAATAATTTCCCCAAGAGTTTTTTTGAGCTCGTCCCTCGAATTGACAAGTGTGTAGGGTTTTGAAAATTCCGGTATCAAGCGGCTGACCTGAAGCTTACTCCCAGCCGAAAGGGTGAACCCCGGATCGTTCAACAAGGGAAATTCCCTCGCGAGCAAAACTTTTGATGGATGCGATATCAGCGATGGCTTTGAGCGGTCATAGATAAAATTAGGCACGATGTTCTTTCGAACGACCCAACCTGTACCATTATAAGTAAGTGTTTGCTCGAAAATCCGTTTCTCCTCGTCGTACCAATCCAAAGAAGAGCGGCTGAGGAGAAGGCCGCGCTTCTCGGCCAAGGCATACAGTTTTTCATAGCTCTCGCGGTACTTTTGGTCCTGGACGGGGGCAAGGGGTTTACCAGTTCTTCCGAAAAGGACGAGAATGTTTTTCATAGCGTAACAAGAGGGGTGCCCGTCGGTTTTGCGACATCGACGAGGAACTGGCGCAGATTTCTTCGCCCAATAATCGCGCGATAGGCGAGCTGGGAGCGATCAATGATGGTCGGGGACGCCTCAATCTCCTGTTCGTTGATGATCATCTTGAGGCCGATCTTGGGGCGCAGGCTCATGCCGCTCGCAGAATGAACAAAGACGAGATCCTTGAGATCAGGCATATCCTGGGTGAGATATTTTTTCCGAAGACCGTCAATAGTCTTGTCGTTCTCTTCGCGCGTAGAAGATGGTGGAGTTTCGATCGCATCAAAATAATTGAGTGTTTGAATAAAACCGAGCTCTTCCGCAAGGGAGCGATCGATAGAGCTTGAATCCGCACCGGTGTCGATTTTGGCCTCAACTTCAATTTCTTTGCCATCTTTCCCGATAAATTTCACTTTTTCTACCGGGCCAATGACGCGCCGTCCGGAGAGTTCCTCGATTTCTTCCTCGATCTCTCCCCCAAAGAGATCCATTCCAACGCGGACGCCATGGTCTGTGCTTTTGATCTTGAGTCCCTGAACACGCTCAAGGCGCTCCTTGAGACCCGCCATGTTGGCGAGTTGGATGGAGAGGCCGGGCCGAGCGTTGAGTTCGAGGATGACTGGTCCAAGGTCACGGTCGATGGCGACATCCGCTCCGAGGAACCCGAGAGAAGAAACTTCTTGGGCTCGGACAGCCATCTTGAGAATGTCTTTCCAATATGGGATCCGGACCCCCGAGAGGACCATGCGTGTTCCGGGAGCATTCACGATGAGCCGACCAAAAGCGCCCACCCCCTGTATAGCTGTCGTGGTGACGCCAGATGAGAGATCGATACCGAGGCCAAGCGCACCGTGCTGGAGATTGGCTTTGCCGTCAGATTCTTTGGTCGGGAGGCGAAGCATAGCCATGACAGGGACGCGGTTAAAGACGATGACCCGGATGTCCGGGATGCCTTTCCATGAGTAGGGCTTGAAAAGCTTTAGGAGCTTGAGGCGTTCCTCAAAAAAAGCGACATCAGGAGAGTTGGAGAGCGAAAACGATCCGTCGAGAATGTTTTGGATGTGGCTTTCCAGATCTTCGATGGTGACGATGCTTCCATCAGTCTTGACCCAGGCGTCGTCTCGACCTTTTTTCCTTGCATAGACGATGAGGATGCCACTTCCGCCGAAGCCTCGATTGGGTTTCAGAGCGAAGCTCTCTGGAAGTTTTGACCAGTCAAAATTCTCAAGCTCGGTCTGAGTTCTAATTTTTCCAAGGAGCTTTGGCACGGGCAGTCCATTTTTGCCGAGAACGCGCTTGCAAAGGAGTTTGTGATCAGCAATTCTTTTGCCGCGGGCCGGATTGAACGGACGCACATACTTCAGATTGCGCGCATTCATCCCAAGGAGGGACCGGCTTTGTTTGTAGAGCTCCCACATAAGCGTGCCGTCGATGGTTAATGGCTGGGGTGAATGAGGCGGATGAGTGAAGAAAAAATTCAAAGACCAGACTGCCTGGTCTCGAGAAATCAGTTTTTATGGCCCAGGATGTGGCGGAAGCGCAGGAGTTCGATGAGCCGAAGCCCCGTCCATTTGCCAAGGGCAATATTCACAAGGAAGGTGAGGAGAATCACCCACGGGTAGTGGAGGATAAAATTGACAAGGAAAGACTGGCTCACAAAATAGTAGCCGATGATGGAGATGACAAGCGTCTCGCCCGCGAGGATGAGAGCGGTGCGGCTCCCTTGTTCGATCTGTGTCCCGATGAATTTCTCGGCCAAGGTGATCATGATAAGGAGAGGGAAGATGTCGACGGAAGCGAGGCCGGTGCGCTGGACGGAACCTCCAAAGGCGAGGATGAGGAGGATGACGATGGAAACGATGGAGAGGGTAATGGCCACTCGTGGAAGATAGAGGAGGCGGAAATACCGGAGAAGATAGCGTGAAAGCATGCCAACCGCGATGACTGCGATGAAGATGGCCACCCCGTATTTCAAGCCTTTCTCACCGAAAGCCAAGAAGGCGAAAGTGATGATGGAGGGCGTGTAGATGCCGAAGGCTTTGATGCCGACGATCTGGCGGAAGAAGGCGACGAGAGTCGCGATGACTGGGAGCATGAGAAGGAGGTAGACGGTTTGGGCCGGCACGCCTTCAGCGACAAAAAAATTGATGATGGGGTGGTAGGCCATAAGGTTTTATACTTGAGTCATTTTTTGAAACTTTTGATGGCTCGCATGACACATAGCGATGGCGAGGGCGTCCGCCGTGTCATCAGGCGTCGGAATCTCCTTGAGTTTGAGGATGGTTTTCACCATGATCTGCACCTGCTTCTTTTCAGCCCGGCCGTAATTAGTGAGGGCTTGCTTCACTTCGAGCGGAGTGTAACCAGAGAGCCTAAGGCCAAAATCCTTGAGTGTCAAGAGGATGACGCCACGGGCTTGGGAAACGGCAATGGCTGTTTTTTGATTATTGAAAAAGAAAAGTTCTTCGACGGCGCCTTCTTCAGGGTGATAGCGCTTGAGGATGGCAACAAGATCATCGCGGATCTCCTGGAGGCGCGTCTCGGGAAGATCGTCTTTGGAGGTGCTGATGTGTCCATAGCCCACAGCCGAGACTTTCGGTCCATCAGCTTCGATGACCGCCCAGCCAATGGTCGCCGTCCCTGGATCAATACCGAGAATTTTCATGCCTTTATTATACCTCGGTAGACGAGGAAGAACGAGGACTAGGCGAGGTTATTCCACACCATTTGAACATCTCCGAGATCCTCGAGGAGGCCTAAGAGCTTTTCGAGACTTTCTCTTTGGGGGCCGTCAAGGGCTACTTTTTGAGTTGGAAGATACCCGAGCTGGGCCGTTTCTGGAACGAGATTTTTGGATTCGAAATACTGCTTCACCCGCTGGAGCTGATCCGGGCTTGTGATGACGGTGAAAAAATTCTCCTCCTGAAAAAAGTCCTCAGCACCGGATTCCAAAGTCTCATTTTCGAGAGTAGTCACTGGACACTTTTCAGCGTCGAAAGCGATGAGGCCGACGCGGCGGAAAAGGAAACTCACCGTCCCTTTCGCACCGAGCTTGCCGCCGTTCTTCGTGAGAAGCGTCTTTATTTCGCCGACCGTCCGGTTCTTATTATCAGTGGCCGTTTCAATAAGAAGAGCGATATTCCCTGGGCCAAAGCCTTCATAGGCGATCTCTTCAATCTTGGCCGAATCCTTGAGCTCTCCGGTACCGCGCTTGATGGCCCGTTCGATGTTTTCCTTGGGCATATTGACCGCTCGTGCGGCTTCAATGGCAAGGCGAAGGGAGAAATTGGTATCAGGGTTTCCACCACCGCGTTCGGCCGCAAGGATGACATTCCGGCCCACTTTCGTGAAAACGGCGCCACGCTTGGCGTCATTGAGGCCTTTTTGGCGATGAGTAGTGGCCCAGTGTGAGTGTCCTGACATAGATCGCTTTTAATGCAGAATATTTAGAATAAAGAATTCTCAAAGAAGAGGCAAGGCTGAGGCTGGCGATACAAAAAACCCTCTCGTAAGAGAGGGGCTACGCTTTTGAATCCTTGAGTCCGCGCTTGACGGCCTCGGCCATGCGGGTGAACTCCTCATCGCGATCGTTCCGGAGGCGCTCCATCAAGACATCTTTGATTCGATACGGATCGGGTACCTGGCGAAAAAGGAAGCGTTCTTCTTCGGCGGCCGTCTGGACGGAAACATCGCCGAAATTGAGGACGGTCGGGATGAGACCCTCGACCTCGCTCGTTACATCCTGAATACGCGAGAATTTGAGTTCACTCACTTCGCGAACAAAGAGGCCCTTCTGTTCGATGTTGATGACGCGTTCATTGGTGATGATCCAGACATCGAAATAATAGTCGATCCAGATGAGGAAGGCGTAGATCCAGAGGAAAAGGAGGAGGGTATTTTGCATGAAGAGAAAGAAGAGAGCGTTCCCCTGGGTATTGAGTTCTGGAAAAAGAAAAGGGAGCAGGAAAAGGCTTCCGAAAACGGAAAGGGCGAAAAGAAGCACGATGATGAAGTGGACCGCGATGTTGAACCAGTGGCGGTGAATAATCTCGAGGATGACCTCGGTCTCCCGCTGGCCTTTGAAGTGGTATCGGCTGAAATCCATCTCTTTCATACCTTAGGAATATGGGTAAATGCCCCTTGGGAGAAGTTCTTCCAGAGGGAGATTGAAAAAGAGAACGGCGTTTGTCCAGAGTAAAACAGCAGTCACGAAGATGAAGAGAAGGGCCGCGAAAGAGGCCACTTTTTTATTGAGTGCGTAGCGGGAAATATGGAAGAGAACGAAAAAGCTCGCGAGCCCAAGCCCGAGGAAGAGAAAGAGATAGAGCAAATTGAAAATACTCCGCATCTGATTTTGTTTTCTCCAGTATAGCGCGAGTTCGTTCTTTTCTACAGAGTGCGAAAGATTTAGAAAATCTACAAAAGGCCGGCCTGTGAGTCGGCTGGTGGAGTGAGGTCGAGATGGCGGTAGCCTTCGGGAGTGACAATGCGGCCCCGCGGAGTGCGAGCGAGAAGCCCGATCTGGATGAGATAGGGTTCGATGACGTCTTCGATGGTCTGCATTTCTTCTCCTGTGACGGCGGCGGTGGCTTGGAGTCCGGCTGGCCCCCCTTTGAATTTTTCGATGATGGCCCGGAGGATGGCTCGATCGGCTGGCTCGAGGCCGAGATGATCAATCTCAAACATCTCGAGAGCGGCTGTTGCGATGTCGGGAGTGATCTTGCCTTGACCATGGACCTCGGCGTAATCGCGGACGCGTTTCAGGATGCGATTGGCCACGCGCGGAGTGCGGCGGCTGGCCCCCGCGATTTTCTTGGCGCCCTCTTCTTCGAGAGCGACATCGAGGATCCGGGCTGAGCGGTGGATGATTTCCTCTATCTCTTCCGGATGGTAGAACTCCAGGCGGTGCGTTGAGCCGAAGCGATTCCGGAGGGGATTCGTCAGGGAGCCGAGGCGCGTCGTGGCACCGATAAGCGTGAATCGCGGGAGATCGAGTTGAATGGTTCGGGCCGCCGGACCCTTACCGATGATGATGTCGAGTTTGTAGTCCTCCATGGCCGGATACAAGACTTCCTCGATGGATTTGTTGAGGCGATGGATCTCGTCGATGAAGAGAACATCGCCTGGTTCGAGGTTGGTGAGAATGGACCCAAGGTCGCCCACGCGCTCTATAGCTGGGCCGGAAGTGACGCGGATATTGACGCCCATTTCCTTGGCAATGATGTGGGCGAGCGTTGTTTTTCCGAGACCGGCGGGACCATAGAGGAGAACATGGTCGATCACCTCCTTGCGTTTCTTGGCGGCCTGAATGAAAACAGAAAGATTCTGCTTGATCTTGGACTGACCGATGTATTCTTCAAAATGTTGCGGACGGAGGGTGGTATCGAGCACGACATCCTCTTCTTTTCCGAGAGCATTTGTGAGCATAGTTTTCCCTTGGCTAAGCCTCAAAAGAAGGCTCCATAGAGCCTATGGTAGCACCTCTTGACAGTATTTCCAAGCCGTGCTAAACTGCCGCTTCGCTCTCGTGCCCAAAAAAGCGAAAAAACAAACAAAAAACGCAGCCAGCGTTTTTCTTTTTGGTTCTTTTTGAAATTCCTCACATGTAGACAATTGGGAGCTACTATCTTTTGCTCTCAACGTAGGAGGGGTCTGCCGCAAGGCGAGTCAAGACTGGGTAGAGGGGTTTCGGCTCTTCTATACCTCGACACCAATCCATTCCCGGGGCTCCCATGCTCTGGGCCTTGTCTACAGGTGAGGAATTTTTTATTTGAATAAAAAGCGAACGAAAAAACTGAGGGCATTCCTGCTCTCAGTTTTTCTTTTGAAAATATTTTAGAGATCAGTGACGCGTTTTACTTCGTCAAACGAAGTCTTGCCTTCGATGAGGGAGAGAATGCCATCCTGGATGAGCGTCAGCATGCCGCCCTCTATAGCCTGCGTTTCGATTTCATGAGCGAGAGATCCCCTCGCGATGAGCTCTTGGATCTTCTGATCGATGATGAGCGTTTCGGCGAGAGCAATTTCTCCTTCGTAGCCGGTTCCATTACATGCCTCACACCCCTCGATATCCCAGATTTTTTCTACCTCTTTGGCCGTGGGCCGCATTTTTTCGGGGAAAGTAGCGAGCACTTTCGTGAGGAGAGCCTTCTCTTCAGTGGTTGGGGCGCGCTGTTTCTTGCACTGCTTGCAGAGGCGGCGCACGAGGCGTTGAGCCATAAAGAGATTGGCCGTATTGGCGAGGTCGTCATTTCCGATGCCCATCTTGAGGAGGCGGGGGACGGCGCTTGCGGCTGAGTTGGTATGAAGTGTGGAGAAAACGAGATGACCCGTCGCGGCGGCTTGAATGGCGATACTGGCCGTTTCTTCATCACGGATCTCACCAATCATGAGGATGTTTGGGTTTTGGCGGAGAAGCGAACGAAGAGCCGTGCTGAAAGTGTAGCCCTCAGTTTCATTCACTTGCGTTTGGAGGAGGCCGGGAATCTGATATTCGATCGGATCCTCGACGGTGATGATCTTGACCTCGGGTTTGTTCAGGCGCGCGAGAATGGAATAGAGAGTGGTGGTTTTTCCAGAGCCAGTCGGACCAGTATTCAGGATAAGGCCGTTTGGCCTGCTAATCGCCGAAAGAAGGCGTTCCAAATTGAGCGGGCGCAGTTCAAGGGCTTCGAGTTCGAGCTGAATAACGGACTGGTTGAGGAGGCGCATCTCAACGGTTTCCCCGAAGCCTCCGAGAATGATGGAGAGACGAACATCTACTTTACTCTCCTTGGTCCCAGGGAGAGGATTTTCGAGTTGGATGGAGAAGCGGCTATCCACCACCCCTGCCCGTTCTCCAGACTTCAGCCCTCCGAGAAGCTTCACGGCGCTCATGAGGCTGGGATACTCATTAATCGGAAAAGAGGCGACCTCTTTGAGGATTCCATCGAGGCGGAGACGCACAGTGAATGTTTTCCCCTGGGGTTCGATGTGGACATCAGCTGCTTTGAGGGCGAGGCCAGCCGCGAGGATTGCGGAAAAGCGTTCTTGGGAGTCAATCGATTCCAAGAGCTCGGAGAGTTTCTTTAGTGAGGAAGAGCCTCCAAGAATTTTATCGATGAGTTCTTGTGGAACACGGGCTGCTCGAGTCAATTCGCTTGGCATAAGCTCTTCATAGATATTCTGGAGAGTTTCGGTCTGATCGGAGACGCGCCACACCTCATCGAGCGTGGTGATCCCCTCAAGGGCCTTGAGGATCCCGTCCTGGGTCATGGTGACCATACCGTCTTCGAGAGCCGCCTGAAAGATCTCTTCTTCCGAACCGAAATTATTGATGATCTTTTCGATCTCAGTCGTGATCTTGAAGATTTCGAAAATACCGAGCCGGCCTTTGTATCCAGTAAAGTGACAAGCGGCACACCCGACCGCTTTCCAAAGTTCTGGAATGTCCTGTGGGAGGGAGAGTTTGGCCTTGGGCGAAATAATGGTGATGAGACGGATGAGGGAGTCCTTGGTCTCCTGCGCCGGGATGTAGGCTTCGCGGCACTTGAGACAGAGTTTTCGGACGAGGCGCTGGCCGATGATGACATTGATGGACGAGGAGAGGAGAGACGGTTTTACGCCGAGTTCGATAAAACGCGGGATGGCGGCGGGAGCGGAATTGGTGTGGAGGGTAGAGAAGACGAGGTGGCCCGTGAGGGCGGCATTCACGGAGATGTCAGCCGTCTCTTCATCGCGAATCTCGCCAACCAGGATGACATCCGGATCTTGGCGGACGATGGCACGAAGAGCGGTGGCAAAGGTGTAGTCCTTGTCCTTGGAGACTTCAGTCTGAACAATGCCTGGAAGCGAATACTCAACCGGGTCCTCGACGGTGATGATCTTGATGCCGGGCTTATTGATGCGGTGAATGAGAGTATAGAGAGTGGTGGTTTTTCCGGAGCCGGTGGGGCCGGTATTGAGGATCATGCCATGCGACTTCTCAACTTCCTTCATGATGACATCGTGGGCCAAGCCGCGGAGCCCAAGGGCTGAGACATCGAGGAGGACATCCTCATTGGAGAGGAGGCGCATGTTGATGCTCTCGCCGCTTTTCCCGGGGATGATGTTAACGCGGACGTCGATGCGCTTCCCTTCGATCTGGACGAAGTAGTGTCCGTCCTGGGCGCGATCTCGGATGTTGAGGCGCATCCCACCAATCATCTTGATGCGCGAGAGGAGGAGGTGGTAGATCGACTGCGGAAGCATCCCGATGTCCTGGAGGACTCCGTCAATACGGTAGCGGAGGCGCACCCTTTCTTCTTCGGGTTCGATGTGGACATCGCTTGCTTCGAGCTTGCGCGCGCCAGCCAAGACGATTTCCATAGCTAGGGTCGTCGAGATTGATCGATTCTCCTTGAGGCTGATGAGTTCTTTGAAATTATTCTCGAATTTCTCGAGGTCTGCGCCCGAGAGCGAGACGCGAATGAGGTCGAGATTGTCGATGAAAGTCCGTCTTTCGTAGCCGTGCCAAGTGCGTTCCACGGAAGGGAGTGAGGCGACAGAGACGAGACTTTCCCAGCCTTTTTCCTGTGAAACGGTGCGGATATACTCCAAAACAGCTGGGTCTTCCGGGCGAGCGATGGCAAAGCGCACCTGAGCATTCTTTTTTAGGAAAACGGCGATCTGGAGCCGGCGGCTATCGGCCTCTGGAATGAGCTGGACATCTTCCGGCGAAGCGGGGAAGACATGAAGATCGACATAGGAAAGGCCGAGTCGTTGAGCAACCGCCGAAGCCTCCTCTTCAATGGAGTGCTCCCGCATCTTCTTCAGAACATCTGAAGTTTTTTTGGCTCGATCAGTGTCCTTGGGGCGAGTTTCACGCGTTACTTTGGGCATATTTGGTATTGGTATTACCTCGATTATACCTCGAAAGAAAGAAAAAAGAGAGGCGAAACCTCTCTCCTCCCACCCTTCTTGTTTTTTCCGAAAATTATTTTTTCTCTTTCGTAATCCAGCTTTGGATAAGGCGTTCAGCGGAAGCCAGATCCATTCCTGAGAGCGTTCCCTCGAGCGTGTCTCCGAGAAGCTGGCCTTCTGGGAAGAGCGCCTGGATCTTCTCAAGCTCATCTTGTGTCGTCGTCTTGAGGAAGAGATGGAGGCTCTCTTGGTTTTCCTTGAAGAGGAGGACGAAGACGCTTGCGCCTGTAAAACTTCCTCGGAGCTTGTCGAGGGCGAGGTGAAGATCCTCCATCTTGGTGCGTGATTGGATGAGGTCCTCAATCGTAACTGGAGCCCAGATGAGCTTCTCAGCTTCTTCGTAGTGGACATTTCCCATGATGCGTCCCCAGAGCTTGAGGAGATTGAGAGGCTGGGTCTTATAGAGATTCTTTACGATCTTCTGTTGATCCGCGCCCTTTTCCATGAGACGCGAAGCGATTTCGAGCGCGCGGGGAGTCGTGTTCTTTTTCTGAAAGGATTCGGTGGCCGAAATGATGCCGGTGAGGAGCGCTTCGGCGACTGGTCCAGTGAGGAGCTCCTTCCCAACTTTTTCGAGAAGCGATGCCGCGATCTCCGATGACGAAGAGGCAGTCACCTCGACGAGATTCAGCTGGCCATACTGTTCGTTGGCAGACTGGAAGTCAATGTTGACGATAGGGACTTCATAGAAAATGTCCGGATTATTCTCATACATTTTCCCGAGACTCTCTTTGTCTCGAGCCGAAATCGTGATGACCAGATCAAATTTGTACTTGGCGAGGATGAACGAGAAATCCCGAGGATCGATGGTGCCGTGCTCGGGCGTGAGATGGATGCGGAGCTCCTTGTCGAAGCGCTCGGTACGCACATTGAGGATGGCATTATGTTCCGTATTGAAGGAAAGGACGAAATCTCGAGCGCCAGAAATAGCAGTCTCAAAATTCTTGGGGACCTGGAGAAAAGAGAGCTCTTCCTTTTTCTCAGAAAAATGATCGCACCCGACGGTCGGGGACTTTCCGAGCTCTTCCATGAAGAGGCCAATGGCAAAGCTCGTGGCCAAGGCGTCATGTGTCGGATAGGGAGGAATGAGGATAAGCGGATGCTTGGCCGGCTTGACGAGCTCAAGGAATTGCTCTTCTTTCGAGAGGGACATAAAGTCTGTTGGATGGCAAAAGTAAGAGTTCAGCCTATCAGAGGAGCGCCGGAGCGTCAAATCCCCAGGTGATTTCAGAAAATGGGAGTTTCGGCTAATATAAAGGAAAATATGCCAGACTCAATTCTCTCTCACTCCGCTGAGGAAACCCGCGCTTTTGGTTCTTCCTTGGTAGCCTCTCTCAGGCCCGGGACCCTCGTTACTTTCGAGGGAGAATTGGGTGCTGGAAAGACCACGCTTATCCAGGGAATACTCGAGGGACTCAGGGCAGAGCGACCCTATGTCAGCCCCACCTTTGTCCTCATGAAGCAGTACGATCTCAAGGCGCCTAGCCCGACCGGCATCCGGCGTGTGTACCACGCGGACGCGTATCGAGTCGGGGAAAAGGATTTCAAAAAGCTTGGTTTTGATGAATGGTGTGCGGATCCTGAAGGAGCGGTTCTCCTTGAGTGGCCAGAACGCATCGCCTCTATCCTTCCTGAGAAAAAAATCTCAGTTACGCTCCGTTCCCTTTCCGAAACCGAAAGAGAAATCCTTGTGGAGACAAAATAAAAAACAGCCCCACGAACGGAGCTGCCTTTCTTAAACCATTTCCTCTCCAGAATTTCCAATGGCTTCGAATCTCTGGAAGGGGCTCAAGCGCTGCACGAGGGCAAACGCTTGAGCGAGTGGGTGGCTTTCTAGACCGGAGAGATGAGCGGTCTGGTTTTCACCAAAACCTGTTCGATCACCTCGTAGTGCCCGAAACCGAAGACATCGCGGCCATGGGCGTCCTGCGACGTCACGACGACTCGTCCATCAGTCCCCCGAGCAAATTCTGCCCGCAGGATGAGCAGATTGCCGAACTCGCGTTTGGCGGCGGTGAGCTTGGCGAGGACAGGAACCGGTGCGACGACTTCAATCGCCACAACGTCCCCATATTTCTCCAAAAGCCCCGCGACTGCCTTGACCGGGTCGTCGCTGTACGGAACGTCATCGTCCACAATCTTTAGGTCGTTTCCGAATGCTTTCCGAAGAGCCTCGATTCTCGACGGGTCTGCCGGGTGGCGGGTAATGCGAACGATTGTGGCCATTTTTTCTCCTTACCCCAGATCCCCGAGGTGCGGGTTGGCAGAATGCCAATTTCACAAAGAACTCTTGAAGCTCCTTGGATGAAAGAGACTCAAGAGTGCGCAGGAAGAGAAGAATTCTTCTTTTCCTGCATGGGTTATGAAACGAATTCCGACGCCGGGCGCACCTTCTCCTTTTCCCCAGGTTTTTTCACGAAGATGATGCAGCGGGCCACATGGGTCCGCAGGCAGTCATCGCAAATAAGGAAGAAGAGTTCGATCGTCGGTGCTGTGCCGAAGCTCAGGTTGGGATCGAAGGCCGTCGAACCGTAATTCCCGTACGACGAGCACATGACGCCCCCGTTCGGCTGGAATGAGTTGATCGGCTGCAATTCTTTGTCACAGCAAAAACAGAAAAGTTTTTTCATGGCTGATCTCGTTGGTTGAAAAGAACTCGGGACATTTCCCTTTCAGAAGTTTCTTACTGAAAAAATCTCTGAAAGGGGGGAGAAGGCATGCGTTGCATACTTCTCCAAACTTTGAGTCTTTTTTTCAGGTGTGGCTCGGAACCTGTCTCATCTACACGCGGACGAGAAGCGCGAAGGAGTTTATCGTCAGCCTCGCGACGGGTCCAGAGCTACTTCAAGACTTCAAGAAGTAGATGAACGCCCCTACGAACAGCACTTCGGTTATAACAACACCGATGAGCACGGCCTGGATGGTCTTGGCGACCAGAGCCACACCACCTTCCGCAGTGCGTATCGCTTCGGCACGATCACCGGACATATACTGCAATCCGGCAATCACACCGACCACGACAGCAACGAAAAGGGCCGGGACAAAGATGAGCTTGAGCATTTCTTTCTCCTAACCCGATACCCTCGGGCGAGTGGGTTGGCAATATGCCGATTACTTTGAAAGAACTCTTTTCAAGTCTTGAAGAAACGCTTCTTAACTCGAAGGCCTAGTATAGTATTTATTTAACTTTATGTCAATAGTATGTGACTGTTTTTCAATGAAATGCCTTTTTAAAAATGAAATTATGGCGTAACATAAGCAAAAATTTGTCATATAAATTTGACAAATTAATGAAAAGTAGTATCATAGAAACATGTATAATGAGCAACTAGAACAATTTGGTCTCTCAAAGGCGCAGGCGCAGGTCTATATGTATCTCCTGGAACATGGAGGTCAAAAGGCCGGAGAAATTGCACGTGGGGTAACGATCAAACGCGGATTGGTGTATAAGGCTCTCAAAGAACTTGAGAGCATGACTTTAATTGAGCGACGAGATGAACCGAATAAGCCAGATATCTTTTTGGCACGCCACCCTGAAATGCTTCGCAATCATATCGAAGAACGACTGCGACGGGCCAAGGAAGCGGAGGTTCTTTTCACAAGCTTCGCGCCAGCGCTTGGGTCAGCGTTTAATTTGATATCAGGAAAACCAGGAATTCGTGTTCTTGAAGGGTTTGACGGATTCAAGACGCTCTATAAAGATATTATTGCCGAAGGAAAGTCTATAAAGCTTATCCGCTCATCTTATGATCGGGAAAATCCAGAAATAGCGAAGTTTATTGATAAACAAATCCATGAGCAGATCCGGCATGAGATAAATGTTAAGCTCCTGACGCATGAGACACCCAATGCGGCGCAGTTTGCACTTTGGTCTGATGACGATCGTTTGGTAACGCGGCGTATTGTGACGGACCCAAACTTTCTTCTTCCGGCGCAGTTCGTTCTTTATGGTAATAAGGTGGGTATTACTGACTTCGAGACCACATTTATTACTACTATCATTGAGAACATCGCCATCAGGAAATCATTTGATATCATGTTTGATTATATGTGGCGGGCGGCCAAAGCGGGGCATGACAAACTCCTAGCTCAAGCCGAAAAAGATCAGAATGAAAAAAAAGGCTATAGTAAGGCTAAGTAATATGGAAAAGAAACCAAAAACCATTGTTCTCATCGATGGAAACGCGCTCATCCATCGGGCGTATCATGCCCTGCCGCCCCTTACGACCAAGACGGGGGAGACGGTCCAGGCAGTGTACGGCTTTGTTTCGACCCTCCTTTCCGTTCTCGATAAATTCAAGCCCGACTACATTGCCGCTTCCTTTGATCTCGAGGGCCCGACTTTCCGGGATGAACTTTATGATGAATACAAAGCCCAGCGTGAAAAGGCACCGGACGATCTCTATGCCCAGATCCCTCGCGTGAAAGAAGTGGTGCAGGCGTTCAACATTCCTATTTATGAGCTACCAAAGTTCGAAGCCGATGATGCGGTCGGGACACTAGCCCGCCAGGCGGAGAAAGCCGGAGTGAATGTCATCATCGTGACGGGCGATACGGATACGCTTCAACTTGTGACCGAGCATGTAAAGGTCTTCACTCTTCGGAAGGGACTGAAAGACATGGTGCTTCTTGGCATTTCGGAAGTGAAAGCCAAATACGGCTTCGGTCCGGAACGCCTGACTGATTACAAAGGGCTCCGCGGTGATGCTTCAGACAATATCCCGGGAGTGAAGGGTGTCGGAGAAAAGACGGCGACCGACCTCATCCAAGAATTTGGTTCGCTCGAAAACATCTACGCTTCCTTGCCGAAGATCAAGGAGAAAGTGCGCGAGAAGCTTGAGGCCGACAAGGAAATGGCCATACTCTCCAAGAAACTCGGCACTATCGATACGGCCGTACCGCTCAAACTCGATTTGGCCGCTTGTGTCACTCACGATTTTAATCCGGAAAAGATCGGAGCGCTTCTCCGGGAACTGGAATTCTTCAGTCTCCTGAAGCGTTTGCCGGGAGCCAAAGTGGATGATAACGAACAAGGAGAAAAGAGCACGAAGAAAACTTCGAAAAAGAAAGAAACATTTCTCAAGACAAAGAAAGAAGCCGAAGAGTTTTTCCGAACTCTCAAAAAAGAAACGGCCTTGGTGGTGCTGGAAAAGCAAGCCTCGCTTTTTGGGGGAGGTATCGAGGTGCTCGGACTCGCCACGAGGGAAGGAGCGTGGATCGTGGAGTGGAATGAAGCAACTACGCCGCCCATGAAGAAGTTTCTCGAGGACGGAGACAAGAAAAAAATCGTTCATGATGCCAAGAAACTCTGGCACACGCTCGCGCCTCTCGATATTCATGCGGTAGGGGTTACGAGCGACACGATGCTCTTGGCCTATGTTCTCAATCCAGGAGGGAAAGTTGATTTCGAAACGCTCCTCCTTGAAAAGCTCGGGAAGGACAGTGCTTCTCTCGGTCTTTCGGAACAGGCAGGCGCACTCGTCGCTCTTTCTGATGAGCTCATGGCGGGAATTGAGAAGATTGCCGCCGAGCAAGAAGAGGGGAAAACGATACGGACGGTTCTCGGAAACATCGAAATGCCCCTCACCCCTCTTCTCTATGACATGGAGGTGGTAGGCGTGCGACTGAACAAGAACATCTTCAAAGAGCTGAGCCGCGAACTCAATCATTCCATCCAGGAGCTTGAGAAGAAGATTGCGACGCTTGCCGGGCGAGACTTCAATCTGAATTCTCCCAAACAACTGGCCGAAGTACTTTTTGGCGACCTCAAGATTCCGACGGAGGGCATCAAGAAGAATAAGACTGGATACTCAACGGCTTCAACGGAACTCGTAAAGCTCCGGGCTGATTACCCAATTATTGAGTTCATCGAGAGTTATCGTGAACTGTTCAAACTCAAGACCACCTACATTGATGTCCTGCCGACGCTCGTCAAGGAGGACGGGCGTCTCCACACCACTTTTGGCCAGGCCGTGGCCGCGACGGGGCGACTCTCTTCCTCGGATCCGAATCTTCAGAACATCCCCATCAAGACCGAATGGGGCGAGCGGCTTCGGGTGGCCTTTGAGGCGGCACCTGGATACAAGCTCGTCGGAGCGGACTACTCGCAGATCGAACTTCGGATCGCGGCTCATCTCTCGGGCGACAAGAACATGCTCGAGGCCTTCCGGAAGGGCGAGGACATCCATCAGGCGACGGCGGCTCTCGTCCATGGGGTGAAACCCGAGGAAGTGACCCCGGCCATGCGGCGCGAGGCCAAGGTTTTGAACTTCGGCATCATTTACGGCATGGGCGCGTTTGGCCTTTCGCAGGCGGCGCGCATCGATCAGAAAGCAGCCAGCGAATTCATCAAGAATTATCTGAAGAAATTCTCGGGCGTGGCTCGGTACATGGAAGACATGAAAAAATTCGCGCATGAGAAAGGCTATGTCGAGACGGAGCTTGGCCGACGCCGGTATCTTCCTGAGATAGGAAGTTCCAATACTGGCCTCGTCCGGGGGGCTGAGCGCATGGCCATCAATATGCCGGTGCAGGGACTCGCCGCGGACATCATGAAACTTGCCATGCTCGCCTCGCGCCCGCTTCTTGTCCGTTATACTGATTCGGCCAAGCTTCTCCTGCAGATTCACGATGAGATCATTTTTGAAGTAAAAGAAGAGAAAGCTGAAGCCTTTGCCAGAGAACTCAAGCAAGTGATGGAAGGCGTGTATCCATTGAAAGTTCCGCTCCTTGTCTCAACTGACATTGGCGATAATTGGGGAGAAATATAATTTATCCATATGGGATTTGAACATCCAGAACATCGAATCGAGACGCATCCTGTGATTCCTGAGGCCGCCAAGAAGGCGCAAGCGCTCCTTGAAAAAGAAGCTATCAAGCCGGAGCTCTTCACCGATCTTTATGGGAGCGACAATGTGGCCCGAGATATTGAGTTGGTAAGAAAAAGACGGGAAAAGTTCTTGGGCACCGGTGGCGAAATGAAAAAATATGCTGATGTCTTGGAGGCGCTCATCTATGAGCAAATCGGACAAAACGATTGGCTTGGGCCGAACGCGGAGGCCATCAAGACTTCGCAGTATGACGACTATGAAAACGAGACGGACATTGTCGTCGAGTTCGAAGACCAACAAACGGCTCAGTATAATCGCCTTGGATTGGCGGTGGATGTGACCTTTGGGACGGTTGAAATGCATACGAAGTTCGAAGCTATCAAAAAAGATATTGAACGGGGAAGCCTGAAGAAGATCAAATATTTTCTCTCTGAGACAAGTCACATACGCGGAGAGCTGAGCAATGTTCCGCGCGTCATTGTG
>JBDTWF010000011.1:0-4092 GCA_040006815.1 Candidatus Moraniibacteriota bacterium
GCGAGACATGTTCAGGGTCTCAAAACTAAATGAACGGCCTTAGCGGCGGCGGCGGGAGTGAAAGCCCGAGCGGCGGCGAGTCGGATGGAAAGGGCGGACAGAATCAGGCGTGTTGGCAACCGACGATGGAATAACGCCGACATGGCCGGCAATCGGAAGCGTGAGGCGCGTCAGCCGTTCGATGTCTTTGACATTGCCGCGCTGATCGGGAGTCGCAAAGGAAATAGCTCGGCCGGTTTTCCCCGCGCGAGCCGTCCGGCCAATGCGATGGACATAGTCTTCGGCTTTTTCGGGAAGATCGTAGTTGATGACGACTTCGATGCCAGAGACATCGATGCCGCGGGCCGCGATATCGGTCGCCACAAGAACGCGGTAGCGGCCCACCTTGAATCCATCCAGGGCTTCGCGCCGCTGTCCCTGAGAACGGTTAGAGTGGATCTCAGCCGCCGTAAAGCCATGGTTCCGAAGAGAAAGGGCGATGCGCTTGGCGATGAATTTGGTGCGGGTAAAAACGAGAACACTCCCCTGATACTCATTCAGGAGCTTCTCGAGAAGCGTCAGTTTTTCCATGTGAGCCACGAAGAAGAGTTCCTGCGTCACGGTCTCGACAGCTGTCCCCTGAGGGGCGACCTCGACGCGGACGGGAAGCTTCATGTAGGAAGTGGCGATACGCACGATGGCCGGGGCCATGGTGGCGGAGAAAAGCATGGTCTGGCGCTCCTTGGGTACGACCGTCATGATGCGATTGAGCTGCGGGGCAAAGCCCATGTCGAGCATGTGATCAGCTTCATCGAGAATGAGAATGGAAACCTTGTCCAAACGGGCGCTTTTCCGATCGAGATGGTCGATCAGGCGGCCAGGCGTCGCGATGATGATGTCCGGATTGTTCCGGAGCCCCCGAAGCTGTGGGCTCATGGATTCGCCGCCGATGAGACAAACCGTTTTCAGTCCCAACGGTCGGGTGAATTTCTGAAGAGCCTCCTCCACCTGGAGGGCGAGTTCGCGGGTTGGGAGAAGGGCGAGTCCCATGGCACCCCGTTTCTGGGCCAGGCGCTGAACCATCGGGATACCAAAAGCAAGCGTTTTCCCCGTACCGGTTTGAGCAATACCCATGACATCCTTCCCGGAGATGGCGATGGGAATAGACTGGGCCTGAATGGGAGTCGGGACAGTGAATTTATGATGCTCGAGGATTTGAAACAGTTGCGGGGCAATGCCCAAGTTGTGAAAACTCATGAAGAGAGAAGATTATATATGTATGCTAGCAGAATAGTCTATCCTCTTTTGAACCAAAAGTCAACAGAAAAATGGCTCCTCCCAAATTCCGAGCCACTTCCCTGCATACTCCACGACGACAGAGAAAAAGAAAACGAAGCGAGGATGACCGGCCAAGAAGCGACTTTCAAAATGTCTTTCGTTTGTATAAGGGAGACAACTCCTATTTTTTGCGCCACCAACTGGGATACTCTCCCGTCCGAAAACAGAGGAGATCAAAGAGGGCAAAAAGGGCAATAACCCAGGGCGCGAAGGCAAGAAGCGTATCCGAAGCCGAGTGCGACTCTCGGTCAATGAGAAAGAATACCTTCACCCCAAAGGCTATGAGAGCAATCGTAACGAGCCACCCTTCCCAAGTGGCCGGGTAATAAAAGGCGAACCATTTCCAAAAACGAGCCGGACGAAACCAATAGCGCATATTTTTGTTTTAGAGAATTTGGGTATCGGATGAGAACGGGAAGCAGTGCACTCTCCCGCCGCGCCAGAGGAGAACATGTTCTCCCGGCTGACGGAGCTCCGTATCGGTTTCCCCGAGAAGGAACTTGGCGTCTTCCGCCTTCTTCAGAGGGAACACCACGAGAAGGTCGACAAAGCGCTTGCTCCAATCCGCGAGAAGCTCATGATCAACCCGGCTCGTCGAATAGAAAATGTAGACTCGGTTGGTTTTTTTGTTTCGAAGTATCTCTTCAAGACATTTCTCCAGTCGCTTCCGATCGAAATCCACTAGCGCATCCTCCTCGATGTGGACGACGATCACCGGGTCATGCCCCGGAATGGAGATGCGCCGATCACCAATCTCCTTGGCCAATGCCTCGAGCTCGCGGAGAGCCCGCTCGGGATCAGTCTCGACGGGCGCATAGAGGTAGGGCGAGTGGTCCCAACGCTCCGAATCTGCCCCCGGGACATCGAGGAAAAGGATCCGGATCTCCTGAGGCGTCTTTCCGTTGATGAGCTCCTTGTACACATGTCGGTGGAAAAAGCTTTTTCCTCCTCCCACTTCCCCCACCAAAAGAACGAAATGAATGTTTTCTTTCTCAAAATCAAGAGTCACCGCCTCTGCGTACTTGCGGTATTCCGTGTTCTCCGAATTCCCAAAGGAGATTTTCATAGGAGTCCCCGTGGCCCCATTATAGCGCAGTTTGAAAAACCAATCGGCCAAATCAAAAAGCCCCTCGAAAGAGGCTTTTAGAAAATAAATCCCACTTTATTTCTAGCGAATCGCCGAAGAGACGGCTCGGACCACTCCCGGATCAAATATATTCGGGATAATGCGTTCAGCTGTCGGCTTTTTGACGAGGCGAGCCAGATTTTCGGCGGCGCGAATGAGCATCGCATCGGTGATCTTCCTGACCCGATGGTCGAGCGCTCCGCGGAAAATCCCTGGAAAGCCGAGAGAATTATTGATCTGATTAGGAAAATCCGATCGTCCCGTTGCGATGACTCTGACTCCGGCTTCCTTGGCTATATCCGGCATGATTTCAGGAACCGGATTTGCCAAAGCGAAAACAATTGAGCGCTCTGCCATCTTCTTCACATGTTCTGCTTTCAGTGTATTCCCTTTGGAGACGCCGACAAAGATATCCGCACCCTCTATCGCTTCATCCAAGCCGCCATGTATCTTTACGGGCGCCGCCAACCTGAGGAGAGTCTGCTTGGCCGGATCAAGTCCTGGACGCTTCGAATGGACAATTCCCTGACTATCGAGAAAAAGAATGTTTCGCGCTCCATACTTCGAGAGAAGCGCCCCGACGGCGTTCCCGGCGGCACCCGCACCCGAAATGACGATGCGACAACTCGAGAGCTTTTTCTTTGCCACTTTGGTTGCGTTGATGAGGCCAGCAAGCACCACCATGGCGGTGCCATGCTGATCATCATGCATAACGGGGATAACCAACTCCTTCTGCAAACGAGCCTCAATCTCAAAGCACCGTGGCGCCGCGATGTCTTCCAAATTGATTCCTCCAAAACCGGGCGCAATGTTTTTCACAGTAGCGATAATAGCTTCCGTATCTTGGGTCGCCAAAACAATCGGGATGGCATCCACTCCGGCGAGCGTCTTAAAGAGCATGGCCTTGCCTTCCATGACGGGAAGGGCTCCTTCGGGGCCGATATTTCCAAGGCCCAAGACGGCTGAACCATCACTCACCACAGCCACTGTATTTCCCTTCATTGTATACTCCCGTGTCTTGTCCTTGTGGAGAGCGACATAGGATGAAACCGCCCCCACTCCCGGGGTGTAGTAGAGAGAGAGGTCTTCGCGATTCCGAACAGCGGCTTTGGGCATGACTGCAATTTTTCCCCGCAATTTCTTATGAATGGCAAGTGCCAATTTTCCGTAATCTTTTTTCTTTGACATAGAGAATTTTGAGAGCTTATTACAGAAACGATACCACTGTCCGAAACCCGCTTCAATACTTTTCCGTGGCGTTACCCTCGGCCTCGAGCTACTGAAAGGCCTTCTTGGGCTCGGTGGCAACGGGAGCAAAGAGATAGGGCGAATGATTCCAGGATTTTGAATCAATTTCCGAAACATCCAGAAAAAGAAGCTGAATTTTCCGAGGTATTCTCCCGTCAATCAACTCTTTATAGGCATGCCGATGAAAAAAACTTTTTCCCCCTCCGACTTCCCCGAGAAGAAAGATAAAATGAATATTCTCCGCTCCAAGATCGATGGTCACCGCTTCCATCTGTTTTCCGTATTCGGTCGGCCGCGTGTTCCCAAAAGAGATTTTCATAGTGGTTCTCCGTCCCATTATAACTCAGTTTGTAAATCTCTCATCAAAATAAAAAAAGCTTTCCATTCCTGGAAAGCCCGCG
>JBDTWF010000012.1:0-4010 GCA_040006815.1 Candidatus Moraniibacteriota bacterium
TTGATGGTGCCCGTGGTACCGGAGTTCAGGGTGAGAGCCGAGGCGGAGGCGGAAGCAATCGTCAGCGCTCCACTGTCCGCGATGTTGTTGGTGGTAAAGGTTTGCGAACCGATGACAGTCCCAGTGATGAAGGTTCCCACACCCGCATTAGAAATGCGCGTCGTGCCATTCAGCGTGAGGACGCCGGCGCTAATCGCCACATTTCCGGTAGTCGCAGTGATGTCGCCTGAGGCAGAAGTAATCCCCGTCGCTCCGGTGATGGCCCCAGCCCCGGTGATGTCGAGGGAAGGCGTATTCAAAATATTTCCCAGAGTTCCTGTAATGAGGATGCCGTCCGTGATGGTGCCTGCCGTCTCAGCAATTTGGATGCCGTTGGTCATGGTACCGGCTCCGGTCTGTTCAATGAGGAGACCATTGGTGAGCGTGCCAGAAGCGATGGAGTTGAAAATCCTTTCCGCACTGACACCAGCGGTGTCCTGATTCTCAACGACAAATGAGGTGGGGGTGACGACTTCTTGGAGGGCGATGATGACATTGCTCGCTGAATCAGTCGTGATGGTATTCCCAGCGATGTACGCGCTGTCGAGTGTCGCCCCACCCCCACACCCTGAACAGGAGACCACGGTGAGGACACCGGCATTGGTGATGGACCACTGATCTCCAGTAATGGCGACATCATCGAGGGCTGAGCCGATGTTGATAGTGTCTTTGGTGGTGTTGTCGGTACCAACATTGATGGTGTTGCCAGCCGTTCCTGTTCCGATGGCGATGGTCTTGGCATTGTTCCCGGTGCCGAGATTGACGGTGCCGGTGGTGGTCGAATCAAGGGTGAGGGCATTGGCGCCGGAGGCGGATTTGATGGTCAGCGCTCCACTGTCCGCAATGTTGTTGGTGGTAAAGGTTTGCGAACCGATGACGGAACCAGTGACGAAGGAAGCGACACCACCAGTCGTGATACTCCAGTTGTTGTCGGTGATGGAGACGCTCGTAGCGGAAGCATCACCGATGGTAATGGTGTTGGCCTGAGAGTTGTTGCCGATGGCGATGGTCTTGACCGCCGCACCGGTGTTGCCGATGTTGATGGTTTCAGCCGAAGCATCGGTTCCGATGTTGATGGTGCCCGTGGTACCGGAGTTCAGGGTGAGAGCCGAGGCGGAGGCGGAAGAGAGGGTGACGGCGCCAGCGCCGGTGTAGCTTTGGGAAGCGGCGATGGTGACACCACCAGTATCAGTGGTGAGGGAGTCGACCGTCGTAGCGTCCTGGATATCGACCACCCCCGTACCATTCGCAACGATGATAAGCGACTCGTCAGTACCTGTCGTGATGTCGGTTGCCGCGCCAGAGATCGTGATGGCTCCCGTGGTGACCGAATCGTTCAGATTGATGATGCCCGCGCCATTTGCGACGATTGTCAGATCTTCGCCGGTCGCTGTCGTGATGTCGGTTGCCGCGCCAGAGAACACGAGTCCGGTGGAGCCAATCGTTTTATTCGTCAGTACTTCAGAACCGGCAAGAGTCGCGAGTATCCCCGTCGTCGGAAGCGTGAGAGTAGTGGTACCGGTAGCGGTGAGTGTCGTCGCAAAAGCGCCAGAGGTCGTGAAGGCATCCGCAAAAGAAATCGTTTTGGCATTCGGAATAGTAAGCGTCCCCGTCGTGTCCGTCACGGTGAGGCCATGCACCTTGTCGGCATTCATGGCATACGGCGCGGCCGTGAACCGAACGCGCGGGCTCATCTCGCCATCGCTGTTGAATTCAATGCCAAGATAGATGTTGTCCGTATTGAAATCAACTGACCCAGGAAGCGCCGTCACCGAACCAAGATTCACTTGGAAAATTCCATCGGTGACCGCGACCTGATCTCCAGCCGTCCGTGTCTCCGTCCAGATGGGCGAACCGGCCGACGAGACGGAATAAATTTTGAAAACGAAATCGTAGTTTCCATTGGCAACATTTGTGCCATCGTTATTCACCACTTTCCCCTGAAAACTGATCTGCTTGTTGATACCCGTCGCCGCAAAAGTCTTGTGTGCAATTCCCACAAAGCCAACCGCCAAAAAAGAGAACGCAAAAAACGAGAGAATGCTTTTTCTCAAAACACTTTTCGCTTTTTGTTTTTGTCTTTTATTTTTGGGTGAGAGCATATTTGATTGCCTGAAAACTTTCCAAGGCAACAACAAAAAATCACTCGGACCAACTCACCTGGGCCCAAGGACTTTACAGGCTTAATAGTATCAAAAAAAAGCCCTCTGCAAAAGGCTTTTTGGCGAAATGTGTCAAGAATCGTCAAGACCCCGGAGAGCTTACTTTTTCCACTCCACCGTTTCAAGTATTGACAAGAGCTTTTTGCGTGTTTCGGGGAGGCTAACAGACGAAGAAATGACGAGACTGACAACCTTCCTCTCCCCTATGAAGAAGGCACCCGTTTCATAAACAGGCGTATTCTTTGTGAACAAGGTTATCTTTAAGCCATTTTTTTCAATTTTCTCTTTTTCGTAGATTTTTGGACTCTTATCACGGAAGGCATGCGCAGAAAAGTCATCGAGTGAATTGGTCGGGTTTTCCTGGACCATGAGAGCCAAAGATTGGCCCGTCAGGAAGTCGCTCTCTGATGCGAAAAAGCTCTCTAACAAAGGCTTTTTTACCATTTTTTCCCATTCATGAGGCTGAAAGCTCAGTGGGTAGAGAAAGGTGATGTTTTTCCCGAGATACCGGGTTGTATCCGTCGGTAAAACGGTTCCTGGAAGAGCTTTCGGCATTGGAACGGAATGTACGACGCCATACGATTTTCCCTGAGATAGCCAGAACAGACTCACTCCGATCGCCAAGGAAAGGAAAATAAGTCCTTCCCACAAGTATTTCTTTTTTAGCTTATTCTCGGCCATTTTGAGTATTCTCAAGACAAAGAAGAAAGTCTGGGACTTTTCTTTCTTCTCCTGGCACGATAAAAACCATAGCCTAAGAGCATCACGAACAGGCCACCGCAGAGAACCAGGAAGAGTGGCGGGAGAAGAAAAAAGGCCTCACTCACAAGGGAAAAATCGTCCTTCCCATCATATCGATACTGGATATTGAGATGATATGTTCCCGGGAAAAAGGCTTCCCCAAGAGGAAAAAGTAGCTGAGGGAAAACTCGAGGGGTTTCCGGAAGGATGAGAGAAGATGCCTCATTGATCACTCCATGTGCAACCTCCCTCCCTCGCGGATCCATAATGGAAAGCGTGCCACGGGGTACCACATGGACATTTCCAGTATTTTGGAAGCGGAGAGCCACTTTTTTTGGAAGCGTAAAAATTCCGTGAGAAAAATCCATGCCCTCGAGATCGAGGGCATACTTTTCGCCACCGACCTTCTTGGTGTAGACCAACACCGAAAAGATCTGATCAAGAGCAATGCCGTTTTGGAGAGCGTTCAGGCTCGGGTCGCCTACGCTCCGGAGAATCACTGCTCCGTAGTGGCCGCCCGGCGAGAGATTGTCACGGTTTTCGATAGAAACCAACACTTGTTCTGATTTTCCTGAGGCAAGCGTCAGAGTTTCTGGGACCGGACGCATCCACTCGGCCAGCCCGTACTTCTTTTCGAGATCTTTCGGACCACCGAGAAAGGCCACCCCACCCGAATCATCGAGGCTCCCAAAATCCAGCGCAGAAAGACGAAGAGAAACAGTCGTCTCTGTATTGTTTTCTATGAGAAGGGTAAAACTCTGGTCCCCTAACTCTCCCAGGACGACTTCTTGGAACGGGGGCGAGACGCTGACACCGCCACCAAGGTCAGCCGCCATGAGCAAAGAAGGTTTCGCTCCAAAGGTCGAAACCAAAAAAAAGAAAATGACTCCAAAAACATTTAGGCAGCGATTTCTTCTTTTTTGAAGAGTGTTCGGATGCGATCCCATATTTTGATAAGTGTATTTTTCATTCCGATAAAGAAGAAGAGGGCGATAAAAAGCGCTCCGCCCAAAAGTCTCCACGGCACTACCCAGAAAGAGAGCGTCCCCTCAAGAGGAATGTCTCTCG
>JBDTWF010000013.1:0-1639 GCA_040006815.1 Candidatus Moraniibacteriota bacterium
TATATTTTCAATAAGAAAATCGTTATAAGCACCTCCTCCAGTAATCAATACTTTCATACGATTTTCTCTCTTAGGTAGTTATAGTATTCCTCGTTCTTGGCATTTGCCGTCGTGTATTTGGCAAGGACCGTCTCGCGGGCTTTCATTCCCATATGCTTTCGAAACTCGGAATTTTTTATGAATTTTCCGAGCTTTTCTTGCCACTCTTCCGTCCTCGTTGCAACAAATCCGTCGACACCATCAGTAATAGCCCACCGGAAAGTACCCGTAGCTGCGGCCACTGTCGGTACGCCGAGGATGCCAGCTTCAAAGAATTTGAGTTCTGATTTCGATTCGCAAAACGGGTCACCGACAACCAGCGGGGCCAGATTGACATCGAGCGTCGCGACATTGGCAAAATGCTCTTTCCGTCCGGCGAAAGGCAGTCGCTCAATGCGCGAAGCGAATGGTTCGAGCGCACTCCCTAATTCGAGAGGCCCGGCCAGCACGAGTTGAACTTGTGGAAACTCCTGTAAAATCTTCACGAGCGAATTCGTGATCGTCGCGAAGTCCTCATTGTGGCTCGCTGTTCCAGAGAGATATCCGATCCGCACGCTGGCCTCATTTTTGAGCACACCCTTTTCGAGGAGAGTCTCTGCCCACATAACATCCTCCTGAGAGAGCCGATTCGGAACGATGAAGACTCGTTTCCCTTTTTCTCGGAGCTTATTCGAGAGATATTGTGTTGTCGTGGTCGCGACTTCCACATATGGATCCGCGAGAATCTCTCCTCCCAGTCCGTTGGCGTAGAGCTTCCTTTCGAGCGGATTCATCTTGGTAAAATAATCGAGCTTGGTGAGATAACTCGGATCATACACGAGGTCATCTGCCTCAAAAATAATGGTCTTCCCCTCTTTTTTGATGGCTTCAATGAACCTCTTCACCTTCTCAGTGAAGAGAACTCGATGAAAAATAAATATCGAAAATTTTTCCGGATACGAAAGAAGAAAGGGATTGTCCTGGACAGTAACGGAGACCTGAAAGCCCTTTCCACGAAGCTCCTCGGCCACATAATGCGTCCGATAGCGCGCACTATCTCCGATCCCGTTGGTGACAAAAAGAATGTCGCCTGCTCCCACCTTCCCAAAGAGCCGACGGAAACCTTGGATGTTCCTCTTCATGCCACGCCACACCCCGTCCTGTTTCAGAACATTCCAGGCTTTCCCGATCTTGATAAGAAAAAGTTTCATAACGATCTAAAGGCTCAAATAAATTTGCTCGAGGCTTTCCCCGGTCTTGTCCCAGCTAAAATTCTCTTTGGCCCGCTTTTGATTAGCCTCCCCTTTCCGGGCTCGGAGCGTCGGATCCCGGAGAAGGCGGAGTACGGCATCAGCCAGACTCTTTCCTGAAATTTCCCGAGCATACTCCCCTCCTTCACCGAGATACTCACGATTATTCTCGGTATCGAAAGAAACAACAGGAAGCCCCGCCCCCATGTATTGGAGCATCTTACCACTCGCCTGACCCACGCGCGATTCCTTGGGATCGATCCCGACATCGCTCATGGAGAGGATCTCTGGAAGATCAAAATATGGGAGGGGCGTGATGACCTTTACCCGGGCAAGCCACGGCTTTCCCTCAAAAAAACCTTCTACCTCAT
>JBDTWF010000014.1:0-6481 GCA_040006815.1 Candidatus Moraniibacteriota bacterium
GGTCTATCGCGGAGATCGCGGCCGTCAAAAAAGCCTCTATTCTCGTCCCACTGGCGACTGCCGCCAATGACGAACAGCGCATGAATGCCTATGAAGTAGCCGAAAACGGAGGAGCCCTCGTCCTCGAGGAGCAGAATCTCGGTGAGCACATCTTGGCCTCACGCATCTTCGAGCTCTATGCCGACTCCGAGCTTCGGAAGAAAATGTCGGAGCGCATCACTCGTTTTTATCATGCGGATGCGGCGACGGTCATCGCTCAGGGAATCATCCGCATGCTTTCTTGATCTTTTTTCTTGTGAAAATTTCCGAGGCAAAAAAAGTGCACATGATCGGAATCAAGGGCCAGGGCATGACCGCTTTGGCCGGGGTTTTGGTGATGGAGGGCGCACGCGTCACGGGATCTGACACGGAAGAGGTCTTTACGACGGATGCCATTCTCAAGGAGCTTTCCATAGAGGTACGCGCAGGTTTCGCTCCAGCCAATATTCCTGAAGATACGGATCTTATTGTTTACTCCACGGCCTACAGTAGAGAACGGAATCCGGAGTTGGCCGCCGCTCTCGATGGGAAGATTCCCGTGGTCAGTTATCCGGAAGCCCTCGGCATGCTTTCGGCCGAAAAGATGACCCTGGCCGTCTCTGGGACGCATGGGAAAACGACCACGACTGCGCTTCTCGGTGATGTTCTTCGGGTGGCTGGCCTCGATCCAACGGCCATCGTGGGAAGCCAGATCGGGACCTGGAAGGGGAACGCGCTCGCCGGGAAGGGCCCGCATCTCGTCATCGAAGCGGATGAGTACCAGAACAAGCTCCGATATTACCAGCCGTTTGGGGTTGTTCTCACAAGTGTTGACTGGGATCATCCCGATTTTTTTCCGACACCAGCCGATTATGAGAAGGTCTTCGCCGACTTTGTGGCTCGGATCCCCCGGCATGGATTCCTCGTGGCTTGTGGCGACAGCGCGGCCGTGAAGAAGGTGGGTCAAGGAACCAAGGCGCAGACTCTTTTTTATGGTTTTCTTCCTGATAACGACATTCGAATCGTCAATTTTTCGCCCATTCCTCCTGATGTCGAAGAAGGAAGACGGGGATTTCTTCAGACCTTTTCTCTCGAAATGAATGGCGAGAAATTTGGTCCATTCATGCTCCGGCTTTCCGGTGAACACAATGCCCAAAATGCGACCGCTGTTTTTGCGGTCGCTCAAATTCTCAAGCTTCCACCCGAGGCAGTGGCGACAGCTTTTCAAAATTTCCCTGGCACCAAGCGACGGTTTGAGCGCATCGGAGAGAAGAACGGAGTCGTTATTTACGACGACTATGCCCATCATCCGGACGAGATCCAGGTGACCCTCCACGCCTTCCGGGGGCTTTTCCCCGCGCGAAAGATACGAGTCATCTTTCATCCGCATACCTTTACTCGGACCAAGGCTCTCCTCCAGGAATTCGCTCAGAGTTTTGAGGATGCTTCCGAAGTGGCCATTCTTCCTATTTATGGAAGCGCCCGGGAGGAACAGGGGGGAGTCAGTTCAGAAGAGCTCGTCGCTCTCATCAACCGCTACACGCCTGGTAAAGCGACCCACGCGCCGTCTCGCGAAAAACTCATTGAAGAAATCCGCGCTACAATGAAGGCGGGCGATGTCATTGTCACCATGGGCGCCGGTGATGTCTGGCACATCGCGGAAGAATTGGTGAAAAAATAAAGAGTCTTCATGCTTCATATTCAACGTCACATTCCCTTGGCTCCGTACTCGACCTTCCAGATTGGAGGGCCGGCGGATTTTTTTGTGGGGGTAACGACGGCCGGGGAATTGACCGAGGCTCTGGAATACGCAAAAGAAAACAACTTCCCCGTTTTTGTTTTTTCGGGCGGGAGTAATATCCTTTTCGCCGATCGGGGCTTCCGCGGACTCGTGGTGAAGCTTGTCAATAAGACCATCCATCTAACCGGCAATCAGATCTTTGTCGATGCGGGGGCGGAGCTCATGGAGGTCGTCCATCTGGCCTGTGAGCATGAGCTCTCCGGTATGGAGCGTCTGGCTGGTATCCCTGGGTCGCTCGGGGGAGCCATCCGGGGGAATGCCGGGGCTTTTGGAATGGAAATCAAGGGCGTTGTGTCGACGGTGAAAGCCTATGATCGAAAAACTGGACAGCTCCGCGAGTTCCATCGGGACGATTGCGGTTTCAGCTATCGCTCCAGTCGCTTCAAGGAGTCTCCTGAGCTCGTCATCCTCTCGGCTGTCCTCACTCTTCAATCTGGAAACCGTGAAGAGCTCCTGCAAGTCTTTAACGATACGCTCGCAAAGCGCGAAGCCAAACATCCGCAGAAGGCCAAGTGCGCTGGTTCATTCTTCATGAACCCAAAAGTGGAAAATACTGAACTCCTCAAGGAGTTTGAACGCGACAATGGCATGAGCACTCGGGATGGCAAGCTCCCAGCCGGCTGGCTCATTGATCATGTCGGTCTTCGAGGAAAAAAGATCGGGGGAGCGCAAATCAGCAATCAGCATCCGAATTATTTTGTGAATACCGGGGATGCGCGGGCTGAGGATGTCGTCATGCTTGCGAGCATTGCCAAAGAGAGGGTTCGCGCCGAGCTTGGGGTACAGCTCCGAGAGGAGGTTCAATATGTTGGTTTTTAGGGATGCTTTTTTTGTGAGGAGTATTGAAGGCTTGGATAAAGCCTTTTTATTGTGGATAACTTGACAAAATGCCTCTTGACACGGATTTGACAAATGTTTTCAATAAGTATTTACTTTTTCATTTATTTATGGTATAATAGCAACAGAGTCAGTGGCCAAAGTCCATTGACGGGTGACGGAGGGCATAACCCTCTTGTCCTTTGGTTTTTTCAAATAGAAAGGAAGTCTTTCCATGGATACGCTCTCGTGTAGCATCTGTGGCCAAGAACATCTCCGGAAGAACACATTTTGGTACGAGCAACTGCCAACATGTTCATCGCGCTGTCAGCTCAGGGCAAGCGTGAGAAGCATCAATCAGCACTCGGCCCAATCGGGAGAACCGCGGAATGTCTGGCAGACTTACAGCCGACAGTACCACTAGTCGGTTATCTCTGCCTCTTCGACTGGATGGGGGAAGATTCCTCCGTTCATTACCAACCAAATACAATTTTTCAAAAGAAGCAGTTTGTATTTTTGTGCGAAGGGAAGAGTGGGCGGAGAAATTTTCGCCGATCGTCGTAATGACGCAAAGGAGATGCCTCATGAGCGCGAACAGAGCCTTTCACAACGCGATTGCCAAGATGCGGCGCATGGCGGAGCGGATCCCGGTGACGCATGCTGTGGCCCTTCACTGGCCGGATGCTCCGCCGATGTGTGATCCTCGTCCGTACGGCGATGAGACCCAGGCCGTGATGCAGTGCGGTGCAATGCAGGTCGTACAGAATGTCGTGGGGGACTTCTCTCACGATCCCGATCACCAGCTCTGAAGGAAGGGGAACGCCGTGAAGGGAGCAAGAACGGAAACGCCTCAATGGCTCCTCGATGAACAAAGGGCGGCGCAGCAACAGCTGGCTACCGTCGAGGTGCCGGCCGATCAAGGCCGCGAACGCGCTCCCATCCCTGTTTTCTGGGGTGGTGGTCCGCACATCACACGGATCGGCGAACGGCCCGACGGGTTCTGACCACGGGAGAGTGACATGGCGCGATATCGTTCGCGAACAAGGCGGAAGTTTGGAGAAAATCCGAGCTTCCGCCTTTTGCTTTTTCTGCTATACTACAGGTATGGAAGCCGATGTTGTGATGCGGAAAATGGAGGAGCAAGATCGGAAGCTGGAAGCCCTTCTCGTGTCTGTTGAGAAAACCCGGAAATACTTTTTGTGGAGCATGATAGCGCAATTGGCGCTTTTTCTTTTGCCCCTCATTGGACTCATGTTTGCCATTCCCTTTTTTCTTTCCACTTTTTCAAACAATTTGGATGGCTTGCTCTAGCCATCGAAAATACCGCTCCACTCGCTCATTCTTAACCATAAACCTATGACACGCTTTCTCTCCCACGGGATGACCCTGAATGACAAAATAAGAGATTACATTGAGAAGCGGTTGGGGCGGATTGAGAAATTTGTTGATCCGGTGAGTAAGTTTGAAGTCGAGGTCAATCTCGACAAGAAGGGCAAGTTTCGCGTTGAAATAATGGTGACGACGCCGCATAATCTCTACCGGGCCGAGGAAACGAGTGTGAGTATTGAGGGATCGGTGGATTTGGTTATCGACAAGATCGAAGAAGAGATCGCTAAAAAGAAGGGGAAGAACCACGATTTGAAACTCCGAGGGAATCGCTCCATCAAGAAAAAACTGACCATCGACGCCTCCGCGCGGTTTTAGAAAAAAAAGGAAAAGGCTCCTTTGACGGGAGCTTTTTTCTTTGGTAGGATTCCTTCAATCAAGCCAAAAAAGAAAGGTTTTGTTTTGGTGTTTATGAATTTTTCATTTTGAATTCTTCCTTATTATGTCCATCCTGAAAAAAATCTTTGGGTCCAATGAGCGCGAGATTCAGAGGATCCGTCCGAACATCGCAATCATCAATTCTTTCGAGACGGCTCTTGAGAAGCTCTCAGATGAAGAACTGAAGGGAAAAACAATCGAGTTTAAGAAGCGCCTGACTGACGGGGCGATGCTTGACGATCTTCTTCCGGAAGCCTATGCCGTGGTGCGCGAAGCGGCTCGGCGCGTCATTGGCGAGCGGCACTACGATGTGCAGATGCTCGGCGGTATGGTCCTCCACTTGGGAAAGATCGCCGAAATGAAAACGGGAGAAGGAAAAACCCTCACCTCGACCCTGCCCGCGTATCTCAACGCCCTGGCCGGCGAAGGCGTGCATGTCGTCACGGTCAATGATTACCTGGCCAAGCGTGACGCAAGCTGGATGGGCCAGGTCTACAGTTTTCTCGGCCTCACCGCGGGCTGTATCCTTCAGCAGGGACTTTCGTATCAGTTCACGCCCAATGTGAAGGACGCGGATGAGGTTTCCGTCGAGATGGAAAATCTCATCCCGGTTTCTCGGCGCGAGGCGTACGCTTCGGACATCACCTATGGGACCAACAATGAATTCGGCTTTGACTACCTCCGCGACAACATGGTGGGAAGCCTTGGGGAAATGGTTCAGCGCGAGCTCAACTTCGCCATCGTCGACGAAGTGGACTCCATCCTTATCGATGAGTCTCGGACTCCGCTCATCATCTCCGCTCCGGACACTGAGTCGACCAAGCTCTATGAGCGCTTTGCGGCAATCGTTCCACGGCTTTCTGCGCCTCTGGACTACGCGGTGGACGAGAAAATGAAGGTAGTGACCCTGACGGATACGGGTATTGAGAAAGTGGAGAAGCTTCTCGGTATGGAAAACATCTATGCATCGGGAAATGTGCAGTATGTGCACAATCTCGAGCAATCTCTCAAGGCCCATGTCATTTTCCATCTGGATCGCGACTATGTCGTCAAGGATGGGCAGGTCATTATTGTGGATGATTTCACGGGTCGCCTCATGCCGGGCCGGCGCTATAGTGAAGGCCTCCATCAGGCCATCGAGGCCAAGGAAGGCGTGGCCGTCCAGCGGGAATCTCGGACGCTCGCGACCATCACTTTTCAGAATTATTTTCGTCTCTACAAAAAGCTGGCTGGTATGACGGGGACGGCGCTCACTTCGGCTGAGGAGTTCGCCAAGGTGTACAAAATCGATGTCGTCGAGGTTCCGACCAATCGTCCCATGGTGAGAAAGGATTTGCCCGACATCGTCTACAAGACCGAGCCAGGGAAATTCCAGGCTATTGCCGAGCATGTGAAGAAAGTGAATGCCACGGGTCAGCCGATGCTCATCGGCACGATTGCTATCGAGAAATCCGAGTATCTTTCGGCACTCCTCCAGCGAGAAGGCGTCGTGCATGAAGTTTTGAATGCCAAAAACCACGAACGGGAAGCACAGATCGTGGCCAAGGCCGGACACAAAGGGTCAGTCACCATTGCTACCAACATGGCGGGTCGCGGCACGGACATCAAGCTCGGCGACGGCGTCCGAGAGCTTGGTGGCCTCATGATCATCGGGACGGAGCGGCATGAAGCCCGGCGCATCGATAACCAGCTTCGCGGCCGTGCTGGTCGCCAAGGCGATCCAGGTGCCTCGCAGTTCTTTGTTTCCCTTGAGGACGAGCTCATGCGGCGTTTCGGCGGGGATCGGCTCAAAAACATGATGACGAGTCTCGGTCTTCCCGACAATGAGCCCATCCAGAACGGACTTATCTCCAAGACCATTGAATCAGCGCAGTCCAAGATTGAAGGATTCAACTTCGACATCCGGAAACATCTCCTCGAATACGACGATGTCATGAACAAACAGCGTGAAGTGGTCTACAAGAAACGGCGTGAATGGCTCGAGGCCAAGGATCCGCATGACATCACCTTCGGTCTTTTGGCTGATGAATTCGAACGCGTGGTCGGCTTCCACTGCGCGGGCGACGAAGGCGCGTGGGCAAC
>JBDTWF010000015.1:0-2297 GCA_040006815.1 Candidatus Moraniibacteriota bacterium
AAAAGTCGAATGATTCCGTCGGTGACGAAGCACCTGGGAACGAGGTGGAATACACGCTTCGTGTCACGGCTCTCCATGATGATGTCAACGATGTCGTCTTGACCGATCTCCCACCGGAAGGCTTCGAGTATGTCCCGGGCTCTGGGGACGGGGCCCCCTTCATCCATGAATACGCCTCTCCGGGTATCTGGGACCTCGGCGACATGGAGGCCGGCGAGACCAAGACGGTGACCTATCGGACGAGGATTAGTGATGCCCAGGACGATGGCCTCTACAAAGACCTGGCCTTCGCCACAGGAATTTCCGGAAGCGGGACCATCCTGGCTGATGACCCGGTGGATGATCCCGACAATGCTCTCCACGACAACTTTGTCGGGACACGGGTCATAGTGGCCGCGAATGCGAATCCGACCGTCCTTGTACCGCAGGATGACGAGAACAGGCTCATAGAGAAGACGAAGAAAAAGATCCAGTATGTCCTGGGAGCCGCTACTCTGCCCTTGACGGGTGCTAATGGGGGTTGGATGCTCTTGGCCCTCGTCCTCCTCGCTACCGGTATCGGGCTCGCTTTGTGGGGGCGTCGATTGAAGAAAGAAAACCAAGCCAATGATCATGCCACTCTCATGAAAACCTTTCTCTTTACACTCTTTGCTGGTTCTCTCCTCCTCACGGGCCAGGGAGTGAGCGCTGCCAGCCTCGCGGTACAGATAGAGAAACCGGAGGCGCTCGTCAACAATCCCAATTTCAAGATCGGTTTCGTGACCCTGGATATCGAAAAACGAGAGGTCACGGTCAAATGTTATGCGAGTTATGAAGGCGGGCCTGCGGTGGTCTTCGACCAATATACGCTTCTGGCCGATCCTAACTTCGGTGGCAACTCCGGGGACTGCCAGGTAGACGCGACGGTTATGCCGGCGGAGGGTGACTATGGATTCTTCGTCACAGCGACGGCACAGAACGAGGAGGATATCGATGAAATGGCAACGAGTGAGACTGTTCCTGTAAAGCTTGTAGCCTCGCCTCCCGGAACGCCGTTTAACTATGATCGTCATGATGCTTCCTGTCAGAACACTATTACCTTTACTACGGCCGACGACGGAGGGAAGACGGTGAAAGTTGAGCTCTACCGTTCGCCCTCGGCCACCTTCACCGCCGATGCTTCCACCAAAGTAGATGAGCAGGCCATTGGCTCCAACGCCAATGGAAGTTTCAACGAAGCGGCCCCGGGTTGCAGTAATGATTACTTCTATGCCCTCCGAGCTGTGGATGCCTATGGATTTGGCTCTGGCTTCGTCGGAGACAAAGATGTCAATGTGGATACGCATACTGTGACGCATACCAAGACGAATACTGTCACGGTGCCGGGTGCTCCGGCGGAAGGAGCTCTCGTGGCCGCTCCGACCGGCACGGGTGCGGCGGGTGCGGTCGAGGGGGCCACTACCGGTGGAGAGAGTGTGACTGGAGAAGAGGGGAATGTCCTCGGCGAAACGATTGCTGGAGCAGAAGGGGCGGTCAGTGGCATGAGCACTTGGATTACCGCGCACCCGTGGTGGTCAGTGCTTATCCTCCTCATCCTCATGGCTCTCGGGTATTATGGTTACGGAGTCTATCAAAGGAAGCGCCATGTACCTCTTCAGTAAAGATAACTCTCTTGTCCCGGCTAGTTTTTCGAAAATTTGACAAAAAGTTGGGGGGGTGTATTCTGACAAGTTCTTAACCGATGCGAAGGGTACGATTGCCACTTAGAGAGAGTAAATTTCCTCTCGTTTCCGACTACTTGACTTTTATTCTTAGTTTTACTCTATGAAAGGGCTGAAACGGCAGGCGAGGCGAGGCGTGTGGGTCAGTGCGCACAAAACTTTTAATGTGCTGGTGATCTTGGCGCTGGTGCTCCAGCCGACGGGGATGTCGGGATGGAATGTCGCGTTGGCGCAAAGCGTTGATTCTGGTGTCGAGTCTGCTACTCCGGTAGTCGAAGAAGCCGCACCCGCTCCAGAGCCTGCGAAGGAGGAGAAAGCCGCTCCTGTCGCAGAGAAAGAGGTTGTCGTTCCTCCTAAGGAAGAGAAAATCGCTCCAGTGAGGCAAGAAATGACAGTAGAAGTGGCCCCGACTGAACCTGCTTCTGATACTTCCGCCGAGACCCTTCCTGCCGAAGCTGTAAACCCTGTCATCGACTCCGAGGTCGCAGAGACTCGAGGAGAACCCGTCGAAGAGGAAATATCGGTAGAGACCCCGGAAACTCCTGGAACAAGCCCTGTATCTCCTGAGCCTGTCGAAGGGGAAACGCCTGCTCCGAC
>JBDTWF010000016.1:0-5853 GCA_040006815.1 Candidatus Moraniibacteriota bacterium
CATCAATTACCAAATCAAAAATTTTGATTAGTTCAGATGACAAATATTTTTCATCGCGCCAAACGAGGAGGCATTTCCCCCGATATTCATCCGGATAGAGATCGAACTTGGCCTCGGCATATCCGTTTGCCGAAAGATCGGCAATGATGCGTTTATAGTTTTCGTCTGGCTTGGCTGGGCGAATGATGTCGATCGGGAGAAGAAGTGGATCCACGGCCTTCTTCGCTTTTGCCGGGATGAAAGTCACATAGAGCGAGCCGTCTTGCTGTTGCGCGTTCGCACTCTTCGCGCTCCCGAGAAACAAAGCGAGAACGACAACGACGATAAAGAGGGCGATCCGGGGAACCCAGTACAGAGCGCGCGAAGCACAGTGCTTCAGCCCGGAAAGCCATCTTTCGAGAGCCACGCGCCGGCGATTCCTTTTCATCCGGCGAGAGACCGCATCGACATACGCCTGGAAATCCTTAGGCAAACGATCCATTTCTGTGCTCCCTTTGGTAGTTGACAGTCAACAAAGAAAAAATTTTTAAAGAAAGCCTCCACCCGAAGGTGAATTGGATATTTATAGCCTCTTTTTGACTTTTTGTCAAGGAAAGACTTTAAAAGATAGCTCTTTTTTGAGAGAAAAAAGGTCTCTCCCCATGGCTTATTAAAGGGATTTTCCGGCCCTTCCAAAGCCTTGACAATTTTCGCTTTTACTGATAGAATCCTTGGTTCTAGAAATGAGCTCAAAACGCCTATGAAAGCCCTGAATGTGCGCGTCGACAACCTCTCTCTTTCCCGGGCCAAACGCATGCTGGCTCGTTTTGTCGAGTCCGGACAGTACCATCAGGTGGTGACGGTTAATCCAGACTTCGTCATGCTCGCTCGGAAGAATACAATCTTTCAGAATGTCATCAATGAAGCTGATCTCTCCCTGGCTGATGGTGTCGGACTCAATCTCCCGGCTTTTCTCCAGGGCATCGAACTCAAAGAACGCATCCCCGGTTCTGACTTGACCGAGTACCTCTTGGCTTATGCTCAGGAAAAGCAGCTCATTGTTTTCCTCTTGGCCCGAGCCGACGGCCTGTCATCCTATGTCGAGACCAAGGCGGCCATTCTCCAGCGCTATCCCCGTTCGATCGTCCGCGGCCTCGATGTGAACACGCATTCGCAGGAAGCCATCAATCACGCTCTCGCGGTAACGCACGGAAACATCATCCTCTGTAATTTCGGGGCGCCCGAGCAGGACATTTTCCTCGCCCGCCTGAAACAGGTCCCTGATTCAGACGCTCTCATTGGTATGGGTGTGGGCGGAACCTTTGACTTCCTCACCGGGAAACTCCGCCGCGCTCCCCTCATCATTCGAAGACTCGGCCTCGAGTGGCTCTGGCGCCTCATCCTCCAGCCGCGCCGCCGCCTCAAGCGAACCTTTAATTATGTTGTCATCTACTCACTCCTCTGCATGCGAGAAGCTTTTGTCGCGTTCTGGAATGAGCGTGTTTCGACTCCCTTTTTGGAGAAGGTTTCTCTCCGTTCGCGTTTCTAAAAAATTCGAGGGAAGCGCCGAGGAAAAGAATGACTCCTTTCTTCCGCGCTTCAATTGAAGCGTATCGTCCCCGAGGGCTCACGCCCGAGGTTTTCCAACTGAAAGGAGCACAACAATGCTGAAACGCATCGTGATTTGCCTCATGTCGGTATTCTTCGGACTCGTCTCGGGAATGACGCAGGCCGAGCTCGCCCAGAATCAACTCTGGGCAGGTGAGTATTACCATGAACAACTGAACCTCTACGTCATGCTGGCCGACCCCGCGGAAATAGCCAAGGCTACAACCGAATGGGGTTGGGTAGCAACCGGCGGCGGCTTTATCGCTTTCAAGAACCCGACTCCGGACACTTTGCCCGTCTGTCGATTCTGGAACTCGATCAGCGGAGGGCATTTCTTCTCCAATGATCCGAGCGAGTGCGAAAAGGTAAGAAACGGCGGGTCGCCATGGGCAGATGAAGGCATTCGCTTCCACATCCAATCGTGGAAGACGAAGCAGTCCTGCCCCGAGGGACAAGCCGTCATTTACCGAGCGCTCCCGACGAGCAATTCCAACCACCGCTACATCGGTTCCAGTCCGGCTTTCATGTATATCGGAAGTCAGGCCGGTTGGGTCCAGGAAGGAGCGGTTTTCTGCTCCCCCTTCGCGGAGGCGCCCGGTTCACTCGGGATGGCCATCGCGCAGGGTATGGAGCCGAAGAACGTCATCATCGACGGCTACGCTCAGTTCTTCCGCTTCCCCATCACCAATGGGAATGTGGAAGGAATTTGGCCAGCCGACGGCAAGGACCAGCCGGTCGCCTACGGAGCCGATCACCAGATCTGCTTCAATGGTAACCGGGCTCTCTGGCTCAGCAAGAACACAAGCCGCTGTAGCCTGCTTGCTCCCGACGGAACCGCCGTTATCTGGGGTGCGCCCTTGAATGACAGCGGCACTTGGACCGAAGTGCAGAAACGCGATCCGCAAACGGGCGAGCTCAAGCAAAAGCAATATTATGCTTGGCTCTCGCTCAGCAAGGAAAGCACCACCGGGCCCGACGGATGCCTCACTATGAAGGACTCCGGCTGGAGAATTTGTGGCCCGGCGCTCAAGCATTCGGTCAATGGCTCCGATCTCCAGGTCCAGTACGGGCCGCGGGGGTATGAGCTTTCCCGCATTTCCGTCCCCGACGACAGCACGCTCGTCATGCAATTCAAGGCTGGATGGGAAATCGTGGGTTTCGGCACCGAGGCAGATGGTGAAATGGATCTCGACGAGATGGCGCTTTCTTCCCAGCGCCCAGCGTTCCAATTCCGGAGCACCAATACGGGCTGGGAAAAGTCGACAATCTTCGGGAAGCTCGAGCCCGACGCCGACGGGAACTGGCAAGTGGTCTTCAAAGGCCATAAGTTCGAAGGCGACTGGGGAAACATCACTCTCAATCGCACACTGCCTGACGGTACAGCCCTCGAAACCCTCTGGTTCTCGAGCGGACACTGCACCGACAAGCTCGCCTGGGACTGCGGCAAGACGGTCGACGAAACAATCGGAGGCAAATCTTCGCTCCGCTTCCATCGCGACTAGTTCGTTCCTTCATCCGCCGGAATCTCGGCACAACCATTCTGCCCCGTGGCTTTTACAGCACGGGGCTTTTTTATTTCAATTTTTCCTTGGCACTCGCTTTCTTGTAGGCGGCGAGAATATCTTTGAGATAGTGTTCATCGGTGTATTCCGAAGCCGTTTCGCGAGCGGCGGCAATCATTTTCATATAATCATGTTCTGGTATGGACTGGATGACCCGCGCCAAATCATCGGCGTTCCCCGGTTCGTAGAGGAGGCCATTTTTCCCATTCTTCAAGATATCCGGGATGCCGCCGATGCGCGAAGCCACGAGAAGCGTTCCAGCGGCCAAGCTGTCCATCATGACGAAGGGCTGATTTTCATACCAGACTGACGAGAGAATGATCGCCCGGACACGACGCATAATCGTCGCCAGTTCCTCTCCGTAGACCGCGCCCAAGAATTGAACGCGCCTCTCAAGACCAAGTTCTTTCACGAGAGCCCGGAGGCTTTCTTCTTCAGGCCCGTAACCGACAAGGAGGAGCCTGCTTTCGGGCGGGAGCTTTTCAAAGGCCCGAATAATCGTGTCCACTCCCTTTTCGACGGAAAACCGGCCGAAGTACAGATATTCATTGGCTCGCTCAGAGAAAGGAATTGGAGCGAGAGGGACGGTCTCGTCCTTCTTCACCACCGGATGATGGACGATGTCGATGTCTCGATCGAAGCCGAGCTCGTGATACTTGTCGATAAGAAACTGGCTCGGCGCAAGAAAGACATTTACCAAGCGATAACTCCCCAAGAGATCATGACTCCATTTTTCCACCGCGCAGACGAGGCTTTTCGCGTGCGAGTTTTTGACGCACCGCTCCGCGATACAGCGCCACCCCGAACCAGAATTCCAGATCTCTCTCTTCTCAAAGTGATAGAGAAAATAATTTGGAGAAACCACTTTGAAATCGCAGAGGGTCAGGACGGTTGGGATGTGATTCTTCCGAAGCGTCCAGAGGACCGACGGAGAAAGCTGATGGAAAACATTGAAGCAGTGGGCGGCGTCTGGCCGGAACTCGTCGATAAGCTTCTGGAGTTTCTTCTGCACCTCAAAGTTCCAAATGATCCGGGAAGCCGTCCGGATTTTCTCCCCCAGACTCATCTCACTCCCATACTCCACGCGCTCCACAAAAAAACGGCTCCATTGGGTCTCCTGATTCTCTGGGTGCTCCATGGAGAAAAAGGCCACCTCATGCCCAGCCGCTTCAAGAAGCCTGGCCGTGTCAAAATAAATCCGTTCGGCCCCGCCGAGTCGGTAGTGAAACTTATGAATGAGGAGGATGCGCATAGGGTTTGTCTCCATTCTATCAGAGGGGCGAAAAGTGGTATACTGAGGGCGTTATGCCTCCTTCCGTCGTCCAATTCCTCTCTCTCCGGTCTCCCTTTTTCTGGCTCCTTTTCGGGGCGGTTTTTGCTTTTTCCCTCCTCGGAACCTACTTCGCAGGAGTTTCCCCCGCTCTCGCCCTCGGCATCGCTTTTTTCTTTTTCTCAATCGCTCTCGTCCAAGAACCTCTCTCACTCCTTATCTTCCTCGTCACGGTACGCATGACCCTGGATAACCTCTCTCTCTACTACCAGATCACTCTCCGCGAAACGAGCTTCAGTCTCTCTCAGGTGCTCGGCATCTCCATCCTCTTCATCGGTGTCCTGCTCGTTATCACCTACCGAAAAGCGCTCGCTCCCTTTCCCCTCCTTCTTCCTCTTACCCTCCTCATCCTCTGGGGTGGAGTGACTTTTTTCTATTCGATGGATTCGGCTCGCACGCTTCAGGAGATTCTCCGCCTCTTTTCGCTTCTCACCATCGCCTTCCTCGGGTATGTAAGCATCAAAAACCGCGAGGACCTCAGGAAACTCATCGTCGGACTCATCTTTGCCTCGCTTATACCCTTAGCTACCGCCACCGTTCAATACTTTCTCGGGATCGGCCTGACCGATAGCTCCATCGACATCGCCCGCATCTATGGGACCTTTGCCCATACCAATGTGCTCGCTCTCTATCTCTACACCATGCTCTTTCTCGTGGCCCTCTGGTGGTTTCTCTTTGGAAAGAACGAGCGCAATCCTCTCGTCTTACTGGCAATCTCTTCCTATGCCGCGCTTGCAGCCGTCCTCCTCCTCCTCACCTACACTCGCGTTGCGTGGATAGCAGCCATCCTCTTTGTCTTCGCCATCGCCCTCTGGCGCTATCGCCTCCTCCTCATCCCGCTCGTTGTGTTTCCCATTCTCCTGACCCTCTTCGTCCCACTCATCCAAGAGCGCGTCCTCGAAAGCTTCCAGACCAATCCGGACAGCTCTCTCGTCTGGCGCCGCGACATCTGGCACGATGTGACGACCCGCCTCTATTACGATGATCGACAGTGGCTTGGGACAGGCATGGATACCTTCAGCGAATATGCCGAAGACCTCCGGGGAGTCCGTTTCGGAAGCACCGACCCGCACAATGATTTCGTCAAGTTCTTCGTCGAGGGCGGCTATGTCGGCCTGGCCATCTTCGCCCTCTACTGGATCCTCTATGGTCGGCTCATCCTCCGTCTCATGCGACAAAAAAAATCCCCTGAGTGGGAATTCTTCGTTCTCTTTGGCTTCTTTGCGGGGACTCTTTTCCTTTCGAGCCTGACCGATAATATCCACAAGGACACTCCACTCCAGTGGCTCTTCCTCATCGTCTTCGGAGCCGCTCTCGCCCTCGGAGAAAAGCAAGAGGAGAGACTCGCAGAAAAAGTTTAGCGCCGCTCCCTAT
>JBDTWF010000017.1:0-10662 GCA_040006815.1 Candidatus Moraniibacteriota bacterium
CAATTACATGAACGGTTTTTTGCCAAAAAAAATGCTCCTCACGGACTCATGGGGCTATGGAGGCTATGAAGCGGCTCAGTATCTGAACGCTCTCCCAGATGCAAAAAATCTCACTGTTTGGTCCGACTACTACGGCGTCTGTGAATTCCTCGTCGGGAAATGCCTCACTGCCTATTCCTTTGATGGATCCAAAATTAAGCCCGACTACTATGTCCTCACCCGGCGCGGTCGGATTCGGTATATGTCGCGATATGACCGCTGGGAAGAGAAATCGGGTCTTATCGCATACCAGTACTATGACCGTCCTGATCCCGACTGGGCTGTCATAATCGACGGTCGGCCAGGCAATTTCGTAAAAGTGGTCAAGGTCCAAAAGTAAAACGACCCCCTGGGGCCGTTTTTTATTCTTCAAATATTCCCCCTTGTCTATTTCTTCCTCCCGGCTCTGATCCGGTCCGTTTCGGAGAGGAGTTGCTTCCTGAGACGGACAGAGAGCGGGGTGACTTCGAGGTATTCGTCTTCAGACATAATCTCAAGACCTCGTTCGATGTTGAGCTCCCACGCCGGCGTCAGCTTGATGGCTTCGTCCGCCCCTGAGGAACGCATGTTGCTCATGGCCTTTCCCTTGATCGGGTTCACGGTCATGTCTTCGCCCTTACTAGCGTTCCCAATGACCATCCCGTCATAGACCTGGGTTCCGGGACTCACATAGAGCATGCCCCGGTCTTGGAGATTGTTAAGAGAGAAAGCCAAGGCCTTTCCGGTTTCCATGGAAATCATGGAACCGACATCCTTGTGGTCGATCGTCCCGGCATACGGTCGGAAACCGAGGACGCGCGAGTAGAGCGTCCCCTCTCCCCGGGTATCGATCATGAATTCCCCGCGGTAGCCAAGGAGTCCGCGAGTCGGCACTTCAAAGAGAAGCCGCTGATAGCCGCCCGAACCTTCGCGCATGTCCATCATGATACCCTTGCGCTTGCCCATCTTTTCAATGACCGCGCCGGTCACTTCCATAGGACATTCCACCGTTACCTCTTCAAACGGCTCAGATTTCACTCCGTCCACATCCTTGATGATGACCTGCGGCTGAGAAACCTGGACCTCGTACCCTTCACGACGCATGTTCTCAAGCAAGATGGAAATGTGGAGCTCGCCACGGCCATAGACCTTATAATCGGCATCATGAAAATCGATGCGGAGACCAACATTGATCTCGAGTTCTTTCTCGAGACGCTCACGAATCTGCTTGTTCGTAACGAACTTCCCTTCGCGGCCGGCAAAAGGCGAATCGTTGACCATGAAATTAAGGGAGATGGTCGGTTCATCGATAGCAATGGCCGGGAGCAGTTCGGCATCGGGAAGGGATGAGATAGTGTCCCCGATCTCGATCTCCGGGAGGCCAGCGATCATGACGATGTCTCCGGCTTCGACAAGAGTGGCTTCCACCCGCTCAAGACCACTAAAGGTAAAGAGTTTGACGATGCGCCCGGTAGCGGACTTCCCGGTACTGTTCCGGAGATAGACCGGATCATTCACCGCGAGCTTGCCCTCATAGACGCGAGCGATGGCTAGGCGGCCGACGAAGTTGTCGTACCCAAGATTGAAAGGCTGAGCCCGGAGGGGTTTGTCGGTATCATGATCGGCGTCCGGGACATGAGCGAGGATCATGTCGAGGAGTGGGGAAAGGTCTTTCCCTTCTTCGTCGAGACTGATTTTGGCCACTCCTTCGCGGGCGATCGAATAGATCACTGGAAAATTGAGCTGTTCGTCGGTCGCCCCAAGGTCGAGGAAAAGCTCATAGACCATTTCTTTGACGGCTTCCGGAGTGGCGGCCGGCTTGTCGATCTTATTGATGACCACCATCGGCTTCAAGCCCAGTTCGAGAGACTTCTTCAGGACGAAGCGGGTCTGGGGCATGGGTCCCTCCTGCGCATCCACCACGAGGATGACAGAATCGATGGAGCGGAGAACGCGCTCCACTTCCGAGCCAAAATCGGCATGCCCCGGGGTATCCACGATATTGATCTTGGTCCCCTTCCAAGGGAGGGAAGCGTTTTTAGCATAAATAGTGATGCCACGCTCCTGCTCAAGGGCGTTGGAATCCATAGTGGCTCCTTCGGCGGTGATAGCCCCGGTTTGGCGCATCAAAGCATCGGTCAGAGTGGTTTTACCGTGGTCGACATGCGCAATAATAGCGATATTCCTAATCTCCATAATAATGGCAACTTGCCCGTCCGAAGCTCGAAGAGCGAAGGAGGGTGTTTCGGATCTCCATACGATATGAAAAAAGGCGTTTCCGCCTCTTGTAGACAAAGCCAAGTATAGCTCAAAGTGACCTCCTTATCAAGCCCCTGGCCTATTTCTCGAGGATATCGACGCTTTTCACTACGACAGGAGTGACCGGGGTTGAGCCTTCGCCACCAGGCTGAGTGGGGGCCGTTGCGATCATATCCACGACATCCAGCCCGGAAGTCACATGGCCGAAAGTAGCATAATCGGGAGGGAGAGGGTTGTCAGAATGCATTATGAAAAATTGACTCCCTGAAGTTCCTGCTGGATCAGCTCCTGTTTTTGCCATTGCAATAGTTCCTCGAGTATATGTTGTTCCTACTTTTGGTGTCTCGTTAACATTGTAACCGGGGCCGCCTACCCCAGTTCCTTCTGGATCACCTCCTTGAATCATAAATCCTTTCATTGTTCGATGAAAAATGGTGTTGTCATAGAAGTGGTCCTTAGCAAGAAAAACAAAGTTATCCACAGTTTTCGGCATATTCTTCACATCAAGCTCTACCACGATGTCACCCTTGTCGGTATGAAGAGTGGCTGTATATTTTTTGTTGGCATCAATCTGGATGGCTGGAGCACTCGGGTATTGCTTGGACATGGCTTTGGGATTTGGTTGAGGAGATGATTGAGGAGTTGGAGCAGACTCAGGTGGCGCTGTCGGCTTTTTTTCCGCCGGGAGCTTATCGAGAGCGAGCTCGGCCGCGTCTTTTTTCTTGGTCACGGCTGTACTTTCGTCGAGAGAACATCCCGAGAGCCAGGTGACGGCCACGATGAGGAAGACAAAAGAGAGGTATTTCATGTTCCTTAGTATACCGTTTTGGAGAGTCCTTGAAAAGTCTCGCCTAGCCGCCAAAAGTGAAGGCATAGGCAGCAGTGCCGGGAGTCTCAAACTCGAGGCGCAGTATCCCTTCGAGCGAGGCATCCCCCGGGAGATTCACCAATTCGTAGAGCCTCTCAGAATCCAAGGTCAGCATTCCCGCCTGGACATCCTTCCCGGCACTCTCGGCTCCGATCTTTTCCCCGTCCAAGAAAACGCTCATGCGCGAAGTCGTCTTCCCGGGAGCCGGAGACATGACGAGGAAGACTTTTCGGGCATTGAAATGAAGATTCAAAGCCGCAGGCGTCCCCGCCACGACTCGCTCGCGTCCGACGCTCCACTTTCCATCAAAGGCAAAGGAGTGTCTGGTGAGGGATGCAGGGAGAGAAAAAGTTTGCTCTCCGATTCCGACTGGCTCTGGCGAAAGAAAACGCTCACTGCGAGCGCTCCCGAGATAAGTCTCGGGTGTGAGGCCTCGCCCACTCGCCTCTTTCGACTCTTGAGTGAGGGTTCGCTCGACATCCTTCACGCCCGCTTCCTTGAGAAGTGATTGGATGGCCTTTTCGGTTTCTTCGTAATTCCCCTCACCGAAATGCCGCTCGCGGATGTTCCCTTCCGCATCGATGAGATAGTGGGCTGGCCAGTACTGGTTACGATAGGCCCGCCAGGTGGCGAAGTCATTGTCCTGGGCCACCGGATAATGGATTTTGTATTGTCTGATCGCATTTTCGACATTGGCCGTCTTCTTTTCGAACTCAAATTCAGGTGTGTGGATTCCAACAACCACGAAACCATCGTCTTTGTACTTGTCATACCAGCTGGTCACATAGGGGAGAGTCCGGATACAGTTGATACAGCTATAGGTCCAGAAGTCGACGAGGACCACTTTCCCCCGGAGGCTCGCGAGCGAGAGGGGCCGGTTGCCTTCCGTATTGAGCCAGGTGGAAATGCCGACAAACTCGGGCGCCGGACCCTGGTTCTCCAGACTGGCTTGCATGTTTCTGAGTGTTTTTTTGGCCTCAGCCATAAGAGATGTCTCCTGTTTGGGGTTTTGAAGGTTTTCCAATTCTTGTTTCACCGTCTCATTTTTCTCAAACTGATTGAGGAAAGAACCATAACTCGGAAAGGTATCGAGGAGCTTGGTCTGAAGCGTCCGATCATAACCCGTATAGATGGCCAGAGCCGCCAGTATCATAATGACACCAAATACTTGCTGGATGCGGGCCGTGTAGGGAGAGAGTGCTCGAGTCTTGGTCAAGAGCTTCTGCCCCACCAGAGCAAAGACATAGAGCGGCACAGCCACGCCCGCCACAAAGGCTACGGTCACGAGGACTACCGCCGCATTCACCGCCTGGGTGGCGGCGAGCGTGGCGACAGTCGCGAGAATGGGCCCGGCACAGGGTGACCAGACGATGCCCAACGCAAAGCCTGTAATAAATCCACTCCCGAAGCCCGTACCACTTTGCCCCAGGAAACGCCCTCCGAAACTCGAGAGGCGACTGACCAGCCCTTCCATGCGTTTCCCTAGGGCAGGAATAACGAGGACGAGACCCAAGAAGGCGATGATGACTACCCCAAAGAGTCGCAGGTTATCGGGATCAAAAGGAATAATTTTCAAGATATACGAAAGGGAAAGGGTAAAAAAGGTAAAAGAAACGGCAATCCCCGTGACAATCCCCAAGGGTTTGCGATGGCCACCGGAAGCACTGGCCGAAAGGATGATAGGAAGGAGCGGCCAAATACAGGGAGCCAATATGGTCACCACTCCCGAGAGAAATGTGAAGAAGAGTAAGAGAATGAGCATACGGTTGAACACTGGTTAAATAATCTGAAGGAGAGCGAGGAATTTTTCCTCGCACACTCTCCAAACCACTTACTTCACCTGGGCCAAGAGCTCCGAGAGAGTGGCACTGCCCGACCATTTGGCGATTTGATTCCCCATGGCATCCACTTCGACAAAAGTATGCTGATAGGTGATGCCATATTTCGATTTCAAGTCTTTGGAATTATCATAATCCACATCGAGGATGAGGACACCCTTTGGAATATCGCCAAGGTGCGCACGGATATCACTATCCAGGGCCCGACAGGTGGGGCACCACCCGGCCCGGAAGAACAGCACCACTTTCCCCTCTTTGGCAAAGGCCAGCTTCTCGGGTGCATAGGTCACATACTGACCCCCTCCCATCATCGTTCCAGTGGACGGTATTGCGGCTCCTGCGTCTTTTTTCGTCATAGCCTCATCTTTCGTCTTATCGGCCGCGGTTCCCTCGCTCGTCGTATCCTCCTCTATCTTCTTCATCGCGTCGGCCGGAACCTCTTTCTGCTCCATGACGACAGGAGCAGATTTTTCCATACTTCCGGCATCCCGCTTCACGAAGTACCACACTCCAAGGATGACGACCAATGCCACCCCCACGACCACCAGCACCACATTGCCCTTTTGCATCTTCTGCATATATGTCTGTAAATAAATTAACGCTAATAATGTCGCTCCGCGTACCACTTTCCACAAAGTTTACCGAGGAGCATCCCTCCCAAAGCCAGTGGCAACCAGAAAGTGAGGTGATGCATAAAGGTTTGGATGACTATCCCGACCACCAAGACGCCCGCTCCGACAAGATAAGCCAAGCGCGCCGCGATAAAGTGGTGGAGTTCTTCTCGCTCATCGCGAGGTTTTTCACGCAGAAGATATACCGTAAAGAGTATGAAAAATATGAGAACGAGTCCGGTGCAGATCATTTCGAATTGCTCGGGCATCCACAGGCTAAATGGGTTCACCAGCGCCAGAAGGAGAAGAAGTAAGATAAGGACGAATCCTGTTTCGAAGTGGAAAAATTTCATAAATGTAGCTTAAAAATTTCTTCGACTGGCAAACGAAACTGTTTCGCAATTTTCATAGCTAAAAGAACCGAGGGGATATAATTGCCTTTTTCGAGAGCGATAATCGTCTGCCGAGTAACCCCGACTTCTTCTGCCAGACTCTCTTGGGTCCAGCCTTTCTTGTTCCGATGCTTCTGCACCGAGTTTTCTATGTATTCACCCATACAGGACATGTAAAGTTACCTTTACTAAGAGTGTACTGCGAGCGAGCATCCATGTCAAGTATACTTTACCAACAAAAAACCAAGGCTCGGAGAGCCCTGGCCTTTTGGTGGGAACGAACCTTAAAAGAGAAGATTCGTTTCCTGCAAAAGAGTGATGACCATGACGGGAACGAGAGCAAGGAGGAAGGCCATCGATGTCTCGTCATTTGCCGTCTGCTCAGCCATGTGGAGCTGGCAGTCTTTACACTCACCGACAGGTGAAGTAGTTTCGGTTGTTTCCATAGTTATTTTTATTTTTATTTTTCGTTTTTTTCGACCTTGTTAAAGCAAAAAACGCGTGACCTGGGTCACCCGTTTTTGTACTTCAACATATTTAGTATACTCTCTTTTTTCTCAAAAGTCAACCCCTTCTTATGAAGAATGTTCGTGAATCTTTTTTTGATTGAAGAAATACAAGTAGAGAGCATAGATGAGGACTCCCATCTGGAGAAGAGAGAGAGGAAACCACTTCATGGCTCCCGTCTCATCCCAGTAGAACCAGCCGCCGAGGAATAGAAGGGTCAGGCAGGCTTCCCACCCCCATTGGAGATGTGTGGCTTCCCTAAATCCGTAGGCCAAGTTGAAGATAAGGAGACCGACATAGGCCACGAGAAGAAACATCCATACTTTGACGGGGAGACTTGCCCGCTCATTCGCCACGACGGTCGCGGCTTTGTCATCGATACGCGCCTCGCGAATGTCTGAAAGCCGGAGAGTCTCACCGGGAAAAATCGTTTCAATGTTGGAAACTTCCGTCAAAGCCTTCTCCTCCCTTGCGACAAAAGGGAGGGAGAGAAAACTGAGCACCAGAAAAAGGCCGAGGAGTACCATGACCGTATCCTCTCGGATGAATTTCTTTGCCTTGGCGATCATTTCTTCTCTTTCCATAAGGAAGGATGGGATTAATTATCTCTTACTTGATCAGCAATCACGATGAGCCGTTTGAGGGTCGTCCCTGGAGGCCAGCAGGTCATGAGCGTCAGGGTCTTCTTTCCCTTGTCCCCAGCGACATATTCGACGGCCTCGGCACCGACTGTTTTCTTCTCCGATACCGTATACGCGTATTTCTTCCCCTGATAGAAGACATCCATCGTGTCCCCCTTTTCGAGCTTATCAATGAGATAGAACACGGCATTGTAGCGGAGGGCTTCGTAAAAGTCAACGCCCGAATGAGCAAAGAGGAAGAGATTGCCTGGCTTGTCTGGCGTACTGGTTCCCCTGGCCTGAGCCACCCCCCGAGTAAGCGCCCTCTGATAAGCGGCACTATCCTCCCAATTCACATCTGGAATGATCTTGGCATTGGCGCCGATCTTGGGAATGACAATGCCGAATTCCTCATCCACCGGAACCAGGGCTGCGGGAGCATTCTCCCCGACTCTCGCTTCTTCCTCTTTGGTCAAAACTGGAGTTGCATTGTCTCCTTGAGTGACGAAGTATTTCGCCTCTTCTTTCACGATCGGGTAATAAGTAAAGATCAAAATGAAAAGAGACACGGCGATGAGCACCGTGCCTGTCTTTTCAATGATCTTCCAGTACGCGCTACTGGTTGAAGGTGTCTCGGGATTTGGCCCGTTCTTGATAGATTCCATATCCATAGTAGCCAAGAGCGAGGAGAACAAGGAGGATAAATGCCGATGACCACGGATGGGTTTGGACCCAATTCCAGAAACCAGTGTCTTGTGAGCCTTCATTGGATGTCTCTTCGCCGAGTACACTGCCCTCTTTTCCGGCCGCGCCAGTTACTTCGTCACCGGTGGTGGCTCCCTCGACTGTACCACCGGTCGTGGCACCGCCCGTGGTTCCACCCCCAACTGGGATCGCCCCCGTAGCCGCTCCAGCAGGATGCGTGACTTTGGTCGTTGTCTTGGTCTTGTGGTGAACCGTCACTTTTTCATCCCCAACAAAACCTGACCCAGCTCCAGCGACACTGACTGCCCGGATAGCATAGTAGTAGTCATCGCAGTTCGCCCCTGGATCTGTGACAGAACCATTGAGGCCTGGTCCGATAACCACTTCGTTCGCAAATGTAGCGTCATCAGCCGTAAAGTCTAGTTCGGTTGATCGGTACAGTTCTACTTTCGCAGTCAGACCATCATTGGCTGTTGTGAAATTCACCGTACACCCGTGTTCCTCACGATCATAATTAAGCGGAACACTCGGAGTAGCAGTCGCTATATCTACTGATACCGGTTCATTTTGTTTAGAGTCTTCACCGAAGTTCGCCACGACATAGAACCGATATGACCCGTCTGGCAAGCTCACAACACAATTGCCTGAATTACCACCAGCTTTGTGGACATATTCTGTCGTTACTGGAACATCGGGTGTCCCCACCTGGTAACATCGAGCAGACAGATCCCTTCCTCCGGTATCGAGGGTCACAAATCCAATCTTGAATGTGCTGTCGTTCGATGGAGACTGTGGATCTTCCATGCGAACAGAGATGCGCGGATCAGTCGCGGCGTGGGCGACGCCAGTGAGTCCTACCCAGGCCAAGCTAACGAGTGCGAAGATGAAAACTTTCATAATGTTCCCTAATGAAGAATTCACTTGGAATTTCTTGCGCCGTCCGATGTAGACGAGGCTGGCTCCGATAAGGGCCAGGAGGCCCGCGAGCATGAGCCAATTAGTATTGGCACCCGTGGCTGGGAGAGCGGCTCCGAGGACGCGTTTGGTTTTGTGTTCGGTTTTGGTATCCTCGTCTTCATTGAGCGAGACTCCGAGGGAAGTAGGTGTGGCCAAGGCAATCTGAGTACCGACAAAGTTTGGTCCGACTACTCCGTCATCTGGCGTCGGTGCCGCTACAGAAGAAGCCAACACTTGAGCCTCGTTATTGTCACTACCTTGACCCCAGGCCAAGTCTTTGTACGTGCCGGGATCCTGAGCCCCACCGATGAGAGCTTTGAACTTGATAACGACCTCGTCTCCGCTAACGAGGTTGCCCAGCCCCCAAGTCCCAGGAGAAGCATAGGCCGGGTCGGCCACTGAGAGCGAGCTGCCATTCTTTTCTACGCTCGTGATACTGTCGAAACTGAAACCATTGGGCAAGAGGTCTTTTACGACCACGTCGTGGACATCGTTATCCGAAGCCCGAACGATGATTGTGTAGTCCACCACATCACCAGGATTCTGAAGATTCGGCCATTGGTCATTGAACTTCTCAATGGTCAACACCGGTGGGATGAAGTGGTTCCCGAAGTTATTCCCGTCACTGGTACCGTTGGATCCGATAGTGACCTCATGGCAATTGTTGAGCCCTTCATCCTGGGGGTAAGTTTCAGTCCAACCCGGTTGGCCCTTTTCACAGACACGGTACGTACCAGGGAGAAGCCCTGTGAAGCTGTAGTTGCCATTCGCATCAGTGATCGTAGAGACCTCGCCGTCATCCAGCGTACCGTTATAACCAGTTTCTTCGTCAGCCTTATCGATGAAGATAGTCCACCCCGCAAGCTTGGGTTCACACTGCTGGCCCTCAAGCTCATTGGTCTGGATGAAACTACCGTTGAAGTCGCACTGCTGGCCACTACTGTTCAGGTCATTCCACTTGAAGCCGGTAATCGTCCCTGGCTTTTGCTTGTTGACACAGGTGACAGTCACGCTATCGCCACTATCGAGAGTCACTATTTCCCCAGCTTCTTCTACACCCACTACAGGGGTCCCGATGGCTCCACCATCGTACTCAGCCGTACAGCCGGCAAAATCGTAATTTGTCTGATTCAAGACTTCTTTAACGGTGTATGTCCCAGGATTTACCAAGAGCGGTAGAGAACTCTCGCCATCATGGAGCACTGGACTTTGAATGATATCTACTCCTTCTCGGACTTTAAAGTCGAAGGCAGGATCGGTATCTACTACTGGATTGCCATTTTGATCCACTACATCTTTCACTACAGTTATATGAGCCTTTTGGTAATTGCCAATAGAGCAATGAATCACTGATTCGGCTGTAACATTGACATCGAGTGTCGTCGCAATCTTATCCCTGCTTTGATCATTATCACAGACAATATTTGATTGGAACCAAGAAGCATCGGGCATATTTTCCCCCAAAGTATGGGCTCCCAGGATAATGTCACTAAAGGTAGTTGTACCATCTACTCCAGTCACTTGTGACCCTTCTCCAAGGTTGATGGTCCAGTCAGGAAGCGATGCTTCGCCCTCTTCTTGCTCACCATTGGCATTCTCATCGAGATACTTCGTCACGATAACTGTCCCTTTTCTTGTGTTCGTAATGGTGCAACTCTTGTTCTCTCCTGCTGCTAAAGTCACACTTCCGTTTTCTGCACAATCATCACTAATAACAGAGGTATAGTGAGCAAGATCTGTTCCGCTTCCTCCTGTTTCTCCAACCGTATGAAGACCAACGGTTACTTCAATCGGACCATTCGTCGATCCCCCGCAAAGAGTATCGGTTGTGACATTAGAATTATCTATTTGTAAATTGAATCTCTCTAAGCCATTGCTGCTTGGCAG
>JBDTWF010000018.1:0-11918 GCA_040006815.1 Candidatus Moraniibacteriota bacterium
AGGGAGGACGAAAGTAACGATAGCGAGGACGGCAATGATGTAAACAACGAGAGCGCCACCCAAGTTCACGACAAGCGAGCCATTTTCGACTTTTATGAAGGGAGCAAGAGAGTTTAGGTAATAGTGTTTGGCGATGAGAGCCAGCCAGACAAAGTCAACGGCGATGAAGAAGGGGATGCCGACGATGAAGAGTTTGAGCGTGTCCATAAAATTAATTTATTTCGAGCGTATTGGTCCGGCAGATTTCAGCGTACATTCTTGCGCTGGGGCGGATTTTCCTTTCGAGTGTTTTTCGATTGACTTCGATAAGCCCAAAACGAAGCCAATACCCCTTATCCCATTCAAAGTTGTCGAGGAGCGACCAGTAGAGATAGCCTCTGACATCCGCTCCATCTTGAATGGCCTGGTGGAGCCACGAGAGGGATTCTCGGATGAAGCGCGGGCGGAGATGGTCATTCGCGTCCGCAATGCCGTTCTCTGTTATATAGATCGGCTTCTTGTATTTCTTCAATTCTATCGCCGCGTGATAAAGGGATTCCGGATAGAATTCCCAGCCAAAGTCTGTCTGTATCTTATTCTCGTTCTTCCGGAAGCCATTATCAATGCGGTGATGGTTGTAGTGGTTGAGGCCGATGAAATCTTGGTGGCCCTCTATTTGGTTGAGGAATCTTTGATTCCACCACCAGTCGATGCCTTTTTTCAAGAGGCGATTGATAAGCCTATCCTGATACGCTTCGAACCAAATATTGTGCTTGGCGATTCCTATTTTAGATTGAGGAGAAAGTTTTTTGATGGCGAGATAAGTTTTCTTGTGAGTACAAACGAGAGCATTGAGTGAACGGATGTATTTCCAGAGATTTTTCTCTTGGGGAGGCCAAGTGCCTTTCAGATAGGCATGCCCAGAAAATACATCTGGTTCATTGAGGGTAACCCAGAAATGGACCTCTTTTCCGAGAGAAGAAACTATTTTTTCTGCATAGCGGACAAAGTGTTCTGAAAACTTTGGACTGAGGACCCCGCCTGCTTCAGCAAGCCAGAGGGGGAGGGTCCAGTGCCAGAGTGTGACAAAGGGTTCGATATTTCTTTCACGGAGAGCGGTGATGACTTCCCGATAGTGATCGATTGCTTTCTCATCGAACACGCCCTCCTCGGGCTCGATGCGTGACCACTCAATCGAGAAGCGGTGAGCCGTGTGGCCGAGTTCTTTAGCCAAATCAAAATCTTCCCGAAAGCGGCGGTAATGATCGCAGGCAAGACGAGAGATGTAGTTCTCCGGGTCGATCGCTTCAGTTCGAAACTTCTTCCAATGGGGATTCCACCAGAAAGACTTTTCTGACTCTTGAGCGAGGCGTTCTGCGTTTTTCTTCTCCCACTCGCTCCAGTTGTTCTGAGTGTTTCCTTCCACCTGATGCGAGGCAGTGGCCGCGCCCCAGAGGAACCCATCGGGGAATTTCAGTTGAGACATGTAGATTGCTTGAGGTCCTTATTTCTGATATGATACCACGCCTACGAAAGCCAAAGCGTAGTCTATAATGAAGAACATGACTTCCCCCCGAGAGATTTTTCCCTTTCCTGATCCGAAAACGAAGGAGCCTTCAAAGCGCCGAGTTCAGCGTGCCCTCGAAATGGTTCCCGGTCTTCTGACTTGGTCGACGCTTCTTGGGATGGTCGCTTTCTCGTTCTTCCTCCCGGTCTGGGCGGCCGTCTTCATCATCGTCTTCGATATCTACTGGATCTACCGGGCCATCTACATCTCTCTCTTTTCCCTCCAGGCACAAGCACACATCGCCGAGGGGAAGAAGATTAATTGGAGGGAGCGCATGGAGCGTTCAAGAGACCCATCGGGGTATGTGCGTCTTCTCCAGAGTGAGATGGAGCGTTTGCGGGGAGAGATCAGGAAGACCAACCCCCTCACTCATTTCCACGAGTGGCGTGGTCTCCGTGTTGCCCTTCGGCGCAATCGACGGATACTCGTCCAGACAAAAAAACTTCTTCCTCTCCAGGATGAGATCTGGGACTGGAAGGACATTGTGAATGTCGTCCTTCTTCCAACGGCCGGGGAGCCGGTCGAGGTGATTGAGCCAGCTATCGAATCAATTGCCGCCTCCAATTTTCCCAAAGACCAGATCATCATCCTCTTGGCAACGGAAGAACGCGAGGATCCTGCGACGCGCATTCCCAAGGTAGAATATCTTCAGAAAAAATTCAGCGGTGTGTTCAAGGATTTTCTCGTGACGACCCATATCGTGGCGGCCGGAGAGATGAAGTGCAAAGCCTCCAACGCTACTTTTGCGGCCAAGGAATTGGTGAAGTATCTGGATGAGCGGGGGATCGACCACCAGCGCGTGATTTTCTCAAACTTTGATTGCGACAGCGTCGTTCACCGTGAATATTTCGCGGCTTTAACCTATCACTATGTCACCAATCCCGAGCGTCTCCAGCGGGCCTATCAGCCGCTTCCCATGTACCACAACAATCTCTGGGACACGAATGCCTTTGTCCGGATGGTGGTCACGGGCTCGTCGTTTTGGCATCTCTATCAGAGCACCCGAAACGAGATGGTGACATTCTCCTCGCATTCGGAGCCGTTTGATACACTCGTCAAAGTCGGTTTTTGGCCGATCAACATGATTAGTGAGGACTCGATTATTTATTGGAAGTGCCTCTCATATTTCCATGGCGATTACAAGGTCCGGACCATCCATCTCCCCATCTCTCTTGACGCGGTTCTGGCACCCACCTATTGGAAGACTATCCAAAATCAGTACAAACAAAAACGTCGCTGGGCCTACGGCATCGAGAATTTTCCCGTGACGATGCGCGCCATTTGGCCCGACTCGATCATCAAACTTCGGACCAAGCTTCGCATCACCTTTGAGATGCTCGAGGGGCACTACTCGTGGGCGACGACCTCCTTCATGCTCACCTTTCTCGGTTGGCTCCCGCTTTTTCTCGGTGGCGAAATTTTCAAGCAAAGCGTTTTGGCCCACAATCTTCCATTCTTCACCCGGACCCTTATGACGCTTGGCATGGCAGGGCTTCTCGTCTCTATTCCGATGTCGCTTCTCACGCTTCCCCCTCGGCCCAAGCGTTACCACTGGACGCGAACTTTTCTCATGTTCTTCCAATGGATTCTCGTCCCGCTCGTCGCCTTCCTCTCGGCCCTTCCAGCCATCGATTCACAGACGCGTCTCCTGACCAAAAGATACTTTGGCGAGTTTTGGGTAACGGAAAAGATGAGGAAGTAAATGAGGCTTGAAAAAGGGATAAAATGACTCTTGCCAGAGTCATTTTTTTATGCTCAATACACGGTTCTAAAAAATGAAGTTCTTTTAACCGAGCCAGTCACTGGCTCATTCACAAGGAGAGAAAAGTATGTACACTGCCATCCCTGGATGTACGGGTCTCGGCGCTTCCCGCAACTGCTCATCGGCTCGGCGCGTGACTCGCACCGAATCGCCGGTGAAGGGTGCGAGGATGGTCCGTCGGGCGTGCACCAATCGGGATCGGTCGGCTCAGCTGATCCGCATGGGTTCGGGCCTCCGTCCCGGGCGCTAGACTCCCTCCCCATTCACCGTACCAAGGCCTCGCTGGAAACTCACAGTGAGGCCTTTAAATTATAAAAAACTTATTCCAAATGAATGCGTTCTTCGAAACGGCTGAGTGCTTTTTTCAAGAGTGGAACACGACTGAGTTTGGGATCTTTTTTTAGCAATCCTTCGGCTTTCTCTCTTGCAATGGCGATGAGGCGCATGTTGGTGAGGTTTTCCATGGCGATATCAGGGAGGCCCGACTGGCGATCACCGAGAAATGTGCCAGGACCACGCAGTTTCAGATCTACTTCGGCCAATTCGAAGCCGCTCGCCATTTTTTCCATGGCTTGGAGGCGTTTATTTTCTGCGGATGAATTTTTTCCAGGGAAGAGAAAGCAATAGCTTTGTTCGGCGCCACGACCCACTCGTCCGCGGAACTGATGGAGTTGGGAGAGACCGAAGCGTTCAGCTTCTTCAATGAGCATGATGGTCGCGTTGGGGATGTCGATGCCGACTTCGACGACGGCCGTCGAGACGAGGATGTGGTATTTTCCTTCCTTGAATTCACGCATCACCTTTTCTTTTTCCTTCCCCTTCATTCTTCCGTGGAGCAGGCCGAGCCGTAGAGTCGGGAAGGCTTTTTCTGAGAGCCGAACATGTTCCGCGGTAGCGGCCTTCACTTCTTCCATAGCCTTGGACTCTTCGACAAGCGGGAAGACGATGAAGGCTTGCCGGCCTCGAGAAATTTCTTCGCGGATAAACTGATAGATTTTCTCTCGATCCGTTGTGCTTACGGCTATTTTCGTCGTGATCGGTTTTTTGTGCTTGGGAAGCTCGTCCAGTATTGAGAGATCGAGATTACCGAAAAGGGTGAGGGCAAGCGTACGCGGAATGGGTGTCGCCGTCATAGTGAGGAAGTGCGGGGCGGTCGAGGTTGACCCATCAGCGCTTTCGTAGGAGAGCTCTTGGAGCTTGGCCCGCTGGGCGACACCGAAGCGCTGTTGCTCGTCGACGACGATGAGAGCCAGTTTCTCGAAGCGGACATCATCCTGGAGAAGAGCATGCGTGCCGATGACAATTTGGGGAATGCCGGACTGGATGGCCTTGAGAAGGGTGGCCCGGCTCACTTTTTGAGATCCGAGCTCCTGAAAGCTTGCCGTGAGGAGAGCGACAGTGGTTTTTTTCTTGGCAAAGAGGCGCGAGAAGGTTTCAAAGTGCTGGTGCGCGAGGATTTCTGTCGGGGCGAGAAGAGCTACCTGATAGCCCGCTTCAATGGCAGAGTTGGCTCCGAGAGCGGCGACGACCGTCTTTCCTGAGCCGACATCGCCATTCAAGAGCCGGTTCATGGGTTTGTTGTCCGAGAGATCATGGAGAATCTCTTGTACAGATTTTTCTTGAGCGCCGGTGAGCTGGAAGGGGAGCGAAGTGATGAAGCGCTTGGTTTCGGTGGCATCGAGAGGAAGCGAGAATGCTTTTCCGGTTTCAGAAAGGGCGCGTACTTGGAGAACCTTGAGTTGGAGAAGGAGCATCTCGTCAAAGGCGAAGCGCTTTTCGGCGAGGAGCATCTGCTTTTCGTTCTTTGGGAAATGGAGATAAGTGAGAGCCGTCCGGAGATTGGGGAGATGCAGTTCGTCGAGGATGTCCTCTGGCACGGGATCGGGAAAAACCTCGAGTTTTTGAAAGACAAAAGCCATTTGCCAGCGGATGAACTTGGAACTGAGGCCGGCAGTTTCAGGATAGACGGGGACAAGGCGGCCGGTATGGGTGGCTTCGCGCTCTGAGCGCTCGAAGTCCGGGCCGGAGAGGACGAGTCCGTCTCGATCTTGCGTCACTTTTCCGGAGAGACGCACCTGCACCCCTTCCTTGAGTGTTTGCGAAACGAACCGCTGGTTGAACCAGAGTGCGCGAATGGTTCCCGTGGCGTCTTGAATATGAGCTTCGGTGAGGAGCATTTTTTTCTTCCAGGTGCGCTCGGCGCGGATGCTTGTTACCGTTCCTTTGATCGTCACCTTATTTCCTTCCTCGACCTCTCCGATGGGAACAATGGTCGCATAGTCTTCGTAACGATTGGGAAAATGAAAAAGGAGATCGCGGACGGTTTCAAGACCAAGGCGCTTAAAGCGGAGCCAGGCGGGGCGCTTTATATGGGGGAGCTCTTCGAGCGGAGTATCAAAAGTGAGCATATGTATTTAGGCTACTCCAAAAAAAAGGAAATTGAAAAGCCCCGTACAGCGGTCGGGGCCTTGCGAAGTGGTGTCGGTGCAGGTCTTTGGCCTGCTCGTTTCAGAGATGGTTGCGGTATTCCCGCCGGCGGGGATTGGTCGGATGCGATCGTTTCCCGTTCGATCCAATGGTTGCGGGTATCGACTTGCTTGGGTTGAGTGGGAGGATCTCGGACGGGAGCCAGAGATCGCCGTCGCCGGTCATGGTGACCAGTTGGTCTATGTTGCGGGTATCGAGCGTGCAGGCGATGCTGTTACAGACGCTCTGCAGTTCGGGAATCGTAGAGGCTTGTGTCCGGGCGAGCCAGATCACGCCGTGCTCGGGTGTTCCGTTGACGGCGAGACACCAGCCATCTGTCTCGGTCAATTTGCACTGATTGAACCTGCGTAGGCTCGCCTTCAGGGTTTCGTGGAAGCCGCGGCCGCTGATGGGTTGATCGAGGATGAGCTTTAGAACTGAGAGCCAATGCTTATCTTGCCGGCCGCTCTTGGTGATGACGGGCTTGGTGGCATGCCTTGCTTCGAGAATCTTTACCATTGTTCTAACTCCAAGTTTTGTGAGTGTGAGGATAAAAGACGAGAAGATGCAAAGACCAGAACAACAACCGAGAGGGTGTGAGCACCCTTCTTCACGACAGGTATTCTTTGTTAAGAAACAATACCCTTTTTTCTACCACCAAATGACTCGCGTGTCAATTAAGCCAAATTTTTTCTTGAAAAGAACTTTCAAGAAAGAGGGGTGAATGTAGAAACGGGAAAATTGCCAAGCCAGGAAGAGATACTTTTCTCGTAATGGGGAGTGACTTTTGTGAGAAAGAATTCCCGTTTTGCATCATGGATGAGGCCTGTTTCAATTTCCGGGTGATGGGCGAGGTACGCGCGGAGCTTCCCAGGGACGATTTCTTCTTGGGCGAGGATACGGAGAGTGGGGAAGGCCTCACGGAGAGCTTCCTTGAGGAGGCCATAGTGCGTGCAACCGAGGATAAGCGTGTCTGGATGCTGTGGCATGAGTTCTTCACGGATGATCTTCACTGCTTCTTCGTTAGCTTTTTCCAGTAGGCCTCGCTCGATGAGAGGGACGAGGGTCGGAGTAGCGAGCGAGGCGATCTGTATTCCAGAATCTCGTGCCAGGAGTTCGCGCTCGTATTTTCTGGAATGAATAGTGCGCTCGGTCGCGATGAGAGCGATGGAGCGTGCTCCTCGGGCGAGGGCTTCTTCGACAGTGGGGATGATGACGCCGAGCACTTTTCGGTCGGGGAAGTACTCTGGTAAAAATTCATTCTGTATGCGAGGGAGGGCGGTAACGGAAGCGGTATTACAGGCGAAGATGACGAGCTTGCAACCCCGTTCAAAGAGACCGCGGAGACTTGCCGTGGTGAGTGAATAGATCTCTTCGTCACTCTTGGTGCCGTATGGGACATTTTCGGTGTCTCCCAAAAAGATATAGTGGTACTCGGGGAGCTCTTTCACGACATGACTCAAGACAAAGAGTCCGCCAAGGCCAGAATCAAAAAATCCGATATGCATAAGGGGCGAGGGGAAGCCTAAAAAAGTGACTTGATCCAGGCGAGACTGTCGCGCCATTGCTCCGGTTTGAACGAAACAAGGAGTGTCCCAATGACGATGAGGATCACGCCGTAGAATTTCGCCCAGGTGAAATGCTCATTGAGGAAGAGAACGGCCAGGATGAGGAGAAAAACGAGAGAGAGTTTGTCGATGGCATTGACCGCTGTTGCATCCCCGCCGGCTTTCAGCGCCATGAAGCCCCAGAGCCAAGAAAGTCCGCCAAAGACTCCGGTGAGGACGATGAAAAAAAGAGTTTTTGGGCTGGTCGAAGCGAGTGTCTGCCATTTGCCCATAAGAAGAGCGGCTCCGCCCATAAAGACTGCGATGGAGATGCCGCGAATGGAAGTGGCAAGCGTTGAATCAATGCCGGCGATACCGACCTTGGCCAGGAGATTGACGACTGCCGCAGAGAGGGCGGCGAGGAAGGCGTAGAAGATCCAGCTCATAACGCCTAGTGCTCGTTGGGGTCGGTAAGCGCGTCAGCTTTGGTTTCGTGATTGGTCCCGCGGACATGCTCATTGGGGGCGTAGACGGTGAAGAGCTTGAGTGGTTCACTTCCGTTATTGATGAAATTGTGTTTGGTACCGGCTGGGACGAAGAAAAGGTCTCCGCTTTCAACCGGAACTTCCTTTCCATCGAGCATGGCTATTCCGTGGCCGCTCACGAAGACGAGGGTCTGATCGAGAGAGTGTGTCTCTTCGCCGATATCCTCGCCGGCGTCGATCGACATGAGAAAAACCTGCGAGTTTTCTCCAGTAACGATCTCTTTCCGGAACCAGTCGTTCTTTTTTGCTGACTCAATGATGTTTTTGTGCACGCTGTGCATATACTTGCTGTTAAGAATTTATGAATTGTGCGCTCGGCAGGAATCGAACCTGCATTTCATCCTTCGGAGGGATGTGTCTTATCCATTATACGACGAGCGCGGTTACAGTACGAGCCTAGCGAATTTCAGCCCTTTGAGCAACAAAAAACAGTCCTCGGACTGTTCTTTCAGTCACTCTCAATTGGTTTGTGTGCGCCCGGCAGGAGATCTCACTACTCACCGCCAAAGGCGGTTGCGTTCTATAGGGCTTCCGCCCTCTAGTCCTTCGGTCACCCCCAGCGGGCAAACAAGTGTTTTCCCGACCCCTTTCCTGTTCGATTCCTAACCGAAACTCATTCTAATTCAAAAAAGGACCGTGTATGGTCCTTTTTTGAAATAAGTGCGCCCGGCAGGAATCGAACCTGCGACCTTCTGGACCGCAACCAGACGCTCTATCCACTGAGCTACGGGCGCGCGCAAAAACAAAAATTGTCCGAAGTATCGAGCTTCAGGACGCCCTAACTATGGATTATTTTCTCAAGGATGTCAACGGCCCGCGGTTCTTGTTTTTCTTCGGGAAGATAGGTCAGCATGATCTGATGGATCTCACCTACTGATTCTTCCAAGAGGGGGATGTGGATGTAGGGAGCGAGGATGCCATCACTTTTGAGCGAGAGGACATTTTCCAGTGGGGGTCCGTCAAAGATCCAGAAAGACTCTATAGAATCATAGGAAAACATCTCACGACCGACGATGAGGCCCTTGGTCGTGATGACATAATCGAGCGAGCGGGGATCGCGAGTGAGAAAGAGGTAGCCAACGAAGCCGATCAGGATGAATGTGATGGCCATCATTGGATTATTGGAGATGACGGCGTAGCCGACGATCACGACGAGGAGAAGAAGGGCGATCAGGACGACGCGTGGATTAGGATGGACATGGACATGCTGAGGCCCGTGCCAGCTCAAAAGAGTTTGCCCTCCTGCTTTGGATGTTTGCTGTTCCATAGTTTCTACTATATCACGCTGACTTCTCAAAAGTGTCAGCCGATCTCCCATTGAGGCGTATCTGCGGTGTTTGTTGGACAAAGTTCGAAACTATTTCGAGCAAAATCCAAATGATTAAAGCGGACTCGGCAGGGCGAAACAATTTGTCTGGGGTTTTGGATTCTCCCTGCCTCGGCTGTTTTCCCGCCCGCAGGAGGGGTCTGGGGAGGAATGCGGGCGTGATTTCGGATGGATTCAAAATCTTTTTCGCCAACAACTAACTTTTAATTCTTTCCCTCACTAAATCAATAATACCTTTTGGATTTACAATTCTCAAACCTTTTTTATTTGTCACTATACTTTCTTTTATAATTTCTGCGATTTCTTCTCTTTGAAGATTTGGGTTCACTTGTAAAGCTAGGGCAAAAAGTCCAGCAAGATAAGGAACAGACCAACTGATTCCGCCTTTTCCGTTATACATATACTGACCTTCCTTACTCCACGAAGAAGCCATTGTGCGATAGTCAGACGGAACAATTATTTCATTTTTTCTTTCATTCAAATGTGCTTCTACTTTTTTCCTTAAATCTGAATCAGAAATATTTACTAAATCATCTTTTTTAGTTTCTCTGATTTTTTTTATTATCTCATCAATATTTCCTTCGGAAATAAGTTTATCCAATTCTTCATCTCCATTATTTTGATGTAACCATGGCAAATAATTTTCAAAATTATCTTTATTCTCTGGATTTCCACCACCCCAAATGGAATACCCATCTGATCACCACCAACATCCACTACAAAAATTCCTGCTTCTTTTGCCTTTTTTAATGCTTCAATCCATTCATCAAGTCCTGGTTCTGGATTTTCTACCATATAGCCAATAGAGCAACTAACAACTCTAACTTTTTCACTTTGTGAAATAGTTTTATTTTTTTTGATAATGTCATTTAACGCTTCCGCTTCAAGATGAAAGCTCCTACCAGCTGGTACAGCTTTATAAACTAACTTTGCTCCAGGTGCCACTCCACAATCTTTTCCAACAAGCAAACTTGCAACTGATGGTCCGTGCATGCTAATTTCTTCTTTCCCCGTTTCGCCATATTCAAAATAATCAGAGATAGAATCTTTATATTCTGGGTGATTAATGTCCAATCTTTGATCAATAATTGCAACCACTACCCCTTGGCCAGTTATTCCTTGCTCATGTAATTCTCGAATCCCTAAACCCGGATTTTTACTTTCTTCCAAAAGTTTTTCTGGATTAAATCCTTGTGGCAAATTTTCTTTTTCTGGCCATATTGTTTCGGTATCAAAGTCCATCATTCTTATAGTGCTGATTGGAGTATCTGAGAAATCTCTTTTTGATAAATTCCTTCCTCGTGCGTCTTCAATTGATTCTTTACTCCAGTTTAATTCTCTTAAGTTGCGAATATTCACATCTCTTTTTTCGTTTTCGGAAGTAAGTCCAATAAGAATGCCATAACCATGATTACTTGAATTATTTATTGCTTCAAATATGTTTTCATCTACAAAATAAACTTGAACGCCATTTTCAATCATTGCATCCAGGGCAGATTCGAAATGTTTTTCAGAAAGTGGTTTTACCGACACCTTACTAACCCATTCTCTTTCACCCATTCCTTTATTTGGATCAAAATCAAATGTGTCACTTGAGACTGTATACATGAAGCCACCTTTGTCTTTTTTTATAAATTCTTCTCTATCCGATTTAATAACAACATATGGTATATCTCCGTAAAATCCGATTTTCATCCAATGATCACCATGCCCTTCCACTAAAAATGCCGAGGCAAGGGCCTTGTCTGGAGTAGAAAATATTACAGCACCCTCGTTTTCATCTCGATAATTTCCTTGTCGTGGAACAAGTTCTGAAATGTTGGGAGTTTGTGCTGCAAGATATAAAACCTCTGGTTTTTCTTTCTTTTCTATTTTGTTTTCGTGTGGAAATTTCTCCATAAATTATTTTATTAAATCATCAACACTGACATTTAATCCCTTGGCGATTTTTTTCAATGTTTCAATACGAGGGTCGGAAGTGGCTCCAATTTCAATTTTAGTCAAAGTGTGCAAAGTGGTGCCTGCAAGTTTTGAAAGTTTGTCTTGTGAAATTCCAAGTTTATCTCGATATTTCTTAATATTTTTTGCTATATTAGGTAATTCTTTTTGCATATGTAGTAAAACTATACTATACTTTATTTGCAAGTATTTTTATTACTTGTTATTATTAGTATATGAAATTTCTACCCTTAAGTCAAAAATTTTGTGTTGGCGAAAAAGATTTTGAATCCATCCGAAATCACGCCCGCATTCCTCCCCAGACCCCTCCTGCGGGCGGGAAAACAGCCGAGGCAGGGAGAATCCAAAACCCCAGACAAATTGTTTCGCCCTGCCGAGTCCGCTTTAATCATTTGGATTTTGCTCGAAATAGTTTCGAACTTTGTCCAACAAACACCGCCAGAATTGAAAATCAGAATCCGAAGCAAAAATGCGGTCGGCGCGAAGCGCCGTCTGTTCTGAATTCCCCCCACAAAATCCTGATTCTGCAAGGATTCGCCACGCAGAGCGTGGCTCCTCGTTTGCCAATACAATTCTATGAATAATCAAACCAAAAAGTTTTTCATATATACTCGCAAGTCTACGGACGACAAAGACAGACAAGTCCGCAGTATTGCTGACCAGTTATCTGAACTGAAAGATTTAGCGTTGAAAGAACAACTGGAAGTGGTTGATGTCTTTGTCGAAAAGCAGACCGCCAAAATACCAGGTCGCCCTGTGTTTAACG
>JBDTWF010000019.1:0-9503 GCA_040006815.1 Candidatus Moraniibacteriota bacterium
TAGAGCACGTCCTTGGTAAGGACGAGGTCATCGGTTCAATCCCGATCAACGGCTCCAGAAAGATTTGAACCGGGAAAAGGGTCGGAAAAACGGGAGTTTGTCTGTCCGCGGAGAGCAGGACAGCGTCCGTTGAGAACCAAGGGGTTCTCAAAGAGTGGAGCGAGTGAAATTCTGGTCAACGGCTCAGAGAGAATCACGGAAAGATTGACTATTGGAGCCTTTTCGCGTACAGTAGACACATTATTTTGAATTAAGTCGAAGTAAGGAATATGGGAAAAATCAAGGACAATATGGCGAAACTGAAGTGTTCGGTCTGCAGCCGGATCACGCATTACACTAAGCGCAATAAGAAGAAAGTGAAAGAAAAACTTTCGCTTCAGAAGTATTGCCGTTTCTGTAAAAAGAGCACGACTCACAACGAATCGAAATAAAGTAGGGGGGAGAGAGGGGCGTCGTATAGTGGCAGTACAACGGTCTCCAAAACCGTTAGCGAGGGTTCGATTCCTTCCGCCCCTGCAAGAAATGAGACTCGCGAAAGCGGCAAAAATTTCTTGGGGATTTATAAGGAATCGAAGGGCGCGAGTCGAAAGCGAATATCTGGAGCTTTCTGTGTGTAGCGCCCAGGCTCCGAGTCGGAGCGAGGAGGATTCCTTCCGCCCCTGCAAGCTGAAAAGCCTCCAAACGGGGCCCCATCGTCTAACGGTTAGGACACCAGGTTCTCATCCTGGTAACAGGGGTTCGATTCCCCTTGGGGCTACCAATATGTTTTTCGATATTAAATTAGGCGTACTCTGGGCTATCCTCGTCGGCCTCTTGTTTGGCGAACCCATAACGCCCTGGTGGATACTTGCCGGGGTTTTCTTTGCCCTCTTCCCGGATATCGACTTTTGGATCGAATATATACAGCGGGGGACTGTCGGAGGAAAAGTGCTCGGTGCTCACCGGACACTCCTTCATAATCCTCTTACTTACATTCCTGTTGTCATTATCACGGGCACTTTCTTCGGATCAGCCTGGATGACACTGGCAAGCATTGGTCTCCTTGGTCATTTCATTCACGACACTATGGGGATGGGATTTGGAGTGCGTTGGCTCTGGCCGTTTTCCCTCAATTTTTACAAAATCTTTTCCGACCGAGCAGGAGCCATTCATTATGATTATCATCATCTCTCTCCTGTCAGTTGGACTCCGGCAGAACTAGCCAACGTGATTCGAGAAAAAGGGAATGATAATTGGCTAAGTGAGGACCTAGCTTATATGCGCTTGCATGTCTGGAACATTCTTTTCAGCGCACTCCTTTTTGCCGTCGTTCTCTATCTTTTTTTCTTGTTGCGGGCAACAGGGGAGGTCAATTTTTTTGACAAAAACACTCCCCCGGGATACTTTGCAGTCATCTGGCAGAGTCCGACTTCCTGGAAAATCTTCCAGCTATTTGAGGGAGTAAACATGACGACATACCTGACAGAGGGTGAACAGCAAGAGTTGAGCCTGTCGCATACGTGCAGTAGCTGCGGCTTGGTCATTCTAAGCGGCGAGAGGATGACTGAAGAGGGCCCAATCTGCCCCGGCTGTCTGCCTTCTCCTGTTCGCAAGCCGACACCGCTTCAGCGTCTCTGGCCGGAAATCTGCGATTAGGCGGGGTGTGCCTCGAGTCTGGAGTACAGGGGTTCCGATGAAATCGTCGGGCCTCTTTTTCTTTTGTGCTAGAATAATGGCGACTCAGCCTTAAAGAACACACTATGCCGAACCCCTTTGAAGGGCCCAACGAGACGGAAGATGTCCGTTTTGAGGATATCGAACTGCCACCCACCAATCAGGTCTATGGACGAGATAGGGATGGTGAACGTCTGAAACAGGTTCAGAATATGTTCGAGTTATACTTGGCAGGGACCGAAGTGAAGGAAGCCTCCCAGATTCCGGAGTATTTTGCTCTGAAAGGTGCAGAGTGGCGAGAAGCCTTGGAAACACCTGAAATGCAATACGCGTTTCAAAGTTACTTGACGACCCACACCGCGGAAGATATAGAAAAGATGCGGGATATGGAGGGACTCCTCGTCGAATTCCGCAAAGCCGCCGGGTCCAATCTGCAATAAAATTTTTTATGGCGACCCTTATCTTCGATATCGAGACAGTGGGCGAGGATTTTTTTGTGTTAGAATTGCTTCAATATTTCTTAATAGTAAGTTATGACACGCCAAGGAAAGGTATTCATGAGTGGAGGTATTTTTCTCGTGTTAGCCTGGGTAATTTTTTACGGATTCACTCTTAACTTTCCTCCCTGTAATTATACCGAAGAGGATTTGCCTGTGGTTGCTGATTTGAAAGAAGCAGTCTTTACTCTCGAGAAAGATGCTTCTGTAGTGAGAGGGTCTGATAGCGACTATAGCTGTGTAGAGTCCCTTCAAGGGATTAGAAATGATATATGGAGTAGTGAAAATATAAAGTCCATCCGATCATTTTATGAACGCAAGGGGCGGACAGTTGAATCCTTGCCACGCGGAAAGCGATTTACTCTTCAGAAGACTGTTGCTGTCACGAAGCATGGAATTAGCACTATTGATTCTGGGCCAGGTCCCATAGAGTTTTTAATCCTCAAGGATGAAGAGGGTGAGCTATATCAAGCAACTCCCGGAGGCTTAGGTTTTGATGATAAATCTTCGGTCATGAGCTTTAGGAACTCTACTACGCAAGGAACTATGAGTTATATGTATTTTTATCACTACTTAGAAAGCTTGCCAAAATAGAGAGAAACAGTAAGAAGAATCTACTGGTATATGTCTACACTCATTTTCGATATTGAGACGGTGGGGGAGGATTTCAGCGCGCTTGATGAGACGACCAAGGATAATCTGACGCGCTGGATCAAGCGCGAAGCCAAAAGCGACGCGGAATACGAGGAGTCTCTTGTGGAACTCGAAGAGGGGCTTGGTTTTTCGCCTCTGACGGGACAGATTGTGGCTATCGGTGTCCTCGATGCCGAGCGGGACAAGGCGGCCGTGTATTACCAGCCCAAAGACGCGACAGATGCTGACTTTGAGGAAGAGAACTGCAAGTATGAGGCGCTTTCCGAAAAAGACATGCTCATGAAGTTCTGGGAAATCGTTACGAAGTACGATACTTTCGTTACCTTCAACGGGCGACAGTTTGATGTCCCGTTCATGGTGGTACGCTCTGCGGTGCATGGCGTGAAGCCGACCAAGAATCTCCTCGCCAATCGCTATCTCCAGCATCAGCCGTACAATGCCAAGCATGTTGATCTCATCGATCAACTTTCCTTTTACGGGGCCATGCGGAAGCGCGGGAGCCTGCACCTCTGGACGCGCGCTTTTGGTATCGAAAGCCCCAAGGCTCAGGGCGTGACGGGGGACCAAGTGCGTGGACTTTTCAAGGAAGGAAAATACAAAGAGATCGCCAAGTACAATGCACGCGATCTGCGGGCTACGCTTGAGCTCTATCGCCGATACAAGGACTTCTTCGTCTTTGGGAACGAATAAAGAGACGGATTCTCACGAGAGACTCCCTCACGGGGAGTTTTGGCGTTTTAATTCAGGGGTCTTTCTGGTAAAATACGGAACATCATGGATGTCCAAGACACACTCAAGGACTTCAAGGCGCGGCTCGATCCAGAGATGGCCGCGTATTTTGATGAGCTTCTCAAGAAAACAAGGAAAGAAGATGAGGCCGTGGCAGATGCCCTCGAACATGTGAAGAAGATTACCCTTTCCGGCGGGAAGCGCCTGCGGCCGGCTTTCATGTATTATGGCTATCTTGCCGCCGGAGGGACTGACCGGGGGAGGATCTTGAAAACAGCAATCGCAGTGGAGCTCATTCACATGTATCTTCTCATCCACGATGACATCATCGATCGTGATGAATTGCGCCATGGAGTCCCGACCCTCCACATGCTGTATCGGGATCTTGGGAAGAAGCATTTCCCACAAAGGGACGCAGAACATTTTGGCCTTTCTATTGCGCTCATTGTGGGCGATATGGTGGCGGCCCTTGGGAACGATGTTATTTTTCGCTCAGGTTTTCCTCACGAGAACATGTTCGCCGCTCTCTCCGAGCTCCAGGGTATCATCACTCGGACCGTCGTGGGCGAGGCCAAGGATGTTTATATGGAGTACGCGGGCAAAGCCACCGAAGCCGAAATCCTCGCCATGTACGATAATAAGACGGCTCGCTATACCGTTGAGGGGCCTCTCCATGTCGGTGCGCTCCTTGCTGGTGGGTCCGATGAGCTTCTCGAGATTTTCTCGCGCTACGCTCTCCCTCTCGGTGTGGCCTTTCAGATCCAGGACGACATCCTCGGCGTGTATGGAACGACGGAGCGGACGGGAAAGCCGGTGGGTTCGGACATTGAGGAGGGAAAGCTTACGCTTCTCATCTCCCGCCTCCTCGAGACCGGTACCGAAGAAGACAAGAAAGAAATTTCTCGCATCCTGGCTCTGCACGACAAACTGACTGAGACGGACATTGACCTTTTCCGGAAAATCATGGAAAATTCTGGTTCACTCGCTTATGCTAAGAAAGAAGCGGCTCGGCGCATCGAAGAGGGGAAACGCGCTCTTCTCGAGAGTACGGTCCCAATGAACGCCGAAGCCAAAGACTTCCTTCTCTCCATTGCTGACTATTTAGCCACAAGAGACTACTAGATTTTTATGACGGATTCCAATCACAATTTTTCTCCGGAACTTTTACCACGGCATGTGGCCATCATTCCTGATGGCAATCGCCGCTTCGCCCGCGAACGCGACCAGGAGCCCTGGGAAGGTCATGAAGCTGGCGCCGAGATCACGGAGAAAATCATCCGCGAAGCGCGGAATATGGGTATTCGCGAGATGTCATTTTGGGGTTCGTCCATGGACAATCTCACCAAGCGTCCCCTCAAGGAAAAGCAGGAGCTTCTTCGCATCTACGAAAAGTATTTCGAGAAGCTTATCAACGAAGAGGATGTCCATAAGGATCGAACCCGCATTCGCTTCATCGGACACTGGGAAGAGCAATTTCCCGAGAGCTTGAAGAAAATTCTTTACCGTTGTCTTGAGGAGACGAAAGACTATGACCAATACTTCCTCAATTTTTTCCTGGCCTATGGAGGGACAGACGACATGCTTCAGGCTGTGAGGAGCGTGACGAAGGAAGGGTTGACTCCGGACAAGATTACGAGAGAAGTGCTGAAACGGCATCTTATGACCGCCGAGCTTTCGCCGGTGGATCTCCTCATTCGAACCGGCGGGGACCCGCATAACTCAGACGGTTTCATGATGTGGGAGACGGCCTATTCCCAGCTTGCCTTCCCGGACATGTACTACCCGGACTTTGGGCCTGAGGCCTTCCGTGAGGTCATTGCCAAGTACATCGAGCGGGAGCGAAGATTCGGGAAATAGGACTCTCTCTTCTCGCTTCAAATAAGCCTCTGGGCATCAAGAGGAGGGATTTGACCCCGTTCGAAGTACATTTCCTTTGAGGTGACTATGGTTATTGAGGTGGATATTTCGGTGGCTTCTCACGGGGTTTGACAGGATTTCGAGTTTCCTCTAGAATGGGTTCACATTTGAAAACAGCATACTGTTCCCGCGAGAGAGGGTTTTCGACCGTTACGCAAGATTTCGGAGAGATCGGAAACAAACACTCTCTTTTTTGCTTGTTCGCAAGCACTGAGCTTGTCGAGGCGTGTAAGAAAAACCTTCTTCCGGGAAGAGTGCATTATGGGTAATAACAAAGAACTCATTCGCTTCGAAGGCGAAGTCATCGAATCGCTCCCGTCGACCACATTCAAGGTTCGTCTTGAAAATGGTCATGAGATTCTGGGGCATATCTCGGGCAAGATGCGCGTTCACTACATCCGTCTCCTCCCAGGGGATCGAGTGATCGTCGAAATGAGCCCGTACGACCTCACCAAGGGGAGAATTGTTCAACGTTTGAAATAATATGAAGGTCCGAGCATCCGTCAAAAAAATCTGTGTCCACTGCAAAATCGTGAAGCGCAAGCGCGTTGTTCATGTGATTTGCAAGAACCCCAAGCACAAGCAACGCCAAGGATAAATTTCGAGAAATATGCTTCGAATCGCCGGTATCAACCTCCCAGACCAAAAGCGCATTGAAATTGCGCTGACTTATGTCTATGGCATCGGGCGCCCCACCAGTCTCAAGATCCTGACCTCACTCAACATCGATCCCAACACCCGGACCAAGGATTTGGCCGACAAGGATGGCAATCGCCTCCGTGAGGCCATCGAGAAGTCGCAACGGGTCGAGGGTGAGCTTCGTCACCAAGTAAAGCAGAACATCAAGCGTCTCAAGGAAATCGGTTCCTATCGAGGAAGCCGCCACCAGAAAGGGCTTCCCGTGCGTGGCCAGCGGACCAAGACCAATACCCGAACCGTGCGTGGCAATGTCCGCCGAACGATGGGAAGTGGCCGTAAGAAAGCCGGAGAGAAGACCTAAAATAGACTGAACGACACTATGGCAGAAGACAAGTCGACAATGGAAGCTCTCAAGGAGCTTGATGCAGAAAAAGTCCCCAAGACAGCGGATGTCTCTTCGAGTACGGACGCGACGGCTGACGGAAAGAAGAAGGCCAAGAAGGTGAAACATCAAGTCCAGAAGGGAACCGCTCACATCCAGTGCACCTACAACAACACGATTGTCACCATCACCGACATGAATGGCGCCGCGCTCGGCTGGTCAAGCTCTGGCCACCTTGGTTTCAAGGGTGCTAAGAAATCTACCCCGTATGCGGCGACGCAGGTGGTGGGTGATCTCTCGGAGAAAGTGAAAAAGTACGGCGTCCAGGAGCTTGAAGTGTTTGTCAAAGGAGTTGGTTCCGGGCGCGAAGCCTCGATCCGCGCTCTTGCCAACAACGGCTTCAATCTCGTTTCCATCAAAGACATCACTCCCATCCCGCATAACGGCTGTCGCCCTCGCCGCCCTCGCCGCATCTAAAACCCTATGGCCAAGAATCTCGATTCCAAATGCAAACTCTGCCGGCGCGCCGGTGAAAAGCTCTTCCTCAAGGGCGATCGTTGCTTTTCTCCGAAATGTGCCATGGTTCGTCGTCCGTACGCTCCCGGAGTCCACGGAAGTTCTCCTCGTCGGGGAGGCTCTGAATTCGGGAAGCAACTCGCCATGAAGCAGAAGATCAAGCGCATCTACGGAGTCTTTGAGCGCCAATTTCGCCACCACTTTGAAGAATCCAAGCTTCGCCAGGGAGCGACCGGTGATCTCCTCCTCGAGCGCCTCGAGCGCCGCCTCGACAATGTCGTCTACCGTCTCGGGTTTGCCAATTCCCGAAGCCAGGCCCGTCAGATCGTTTCGCACCAATTCTTTACCGTCAACGGCAAGCGCATGAACATTCCGTCGTATGAGACCAAGGTAGGAGACATTATCCTCCTCAAGCCGACCAAGGAAGAGAAGACCTACATCAAGATGCAGAGCGAAATTTTGAAAAACAAGAAAGATGTGCCGCACTGGCTGACGCTCGATGCCGAAAAGCTCGAAGGGAAAGTCGTTGCCCGTCCGAGTCGCGAAGATGTGGGTATCGGTGTCGATGCTCAAATGGTTGTCGAATATTACTCCAAGTAATAAGTTATAAATTTTGTTTCTCGCCCCACGGCGAGCCAAGCGTATGCAAGCGATAACAACTCCATCCAAGCCCAAAGTCACCGAGCTCGGGCTCAATCACGCTAAGTTTGAGATCGGCGGATGTTTTCCCGGCTATGGTGCGACTCTCGGGAACGCTCTTCGGCGCATTCTCCTTTCTTCGCTCCCTGGTGCGGCCGCTCGTTCGGTCAAGTTAAAGGGCGTTTCGCACGAATTCTCGACCATCCCGGGCGTCCTTGAGGATGTGGTTCAGATCATCCTTAACATGAAGCAGATGCGCTTTCGCTCGCACAGCGATGAGCCGGTTACGCTTACCGTGAAGTCCAAGGGAGAGGGCATCATCACTGGGAAAGACATCAAGGCCCCGTCTTCCGTCGAAGTCGTGACCCCGGATCAGGTGATCGCCACCTTGACCGACAAGAAGAGCGAATTCGAAATGGAGATCGTCGTCGACCAGGGGCTCGGCTATGTGGCCGTTGAAACCCGCGAGAACGAAGAGCGCGAGATCGGCGAGATTGCCATCGATGCCATCTACACTCCGATGAAGCGCGTCAATTACGAAGTAGAGAACATGCGCGTTGGAAAGCGCACCGATTACGACAAGATCACGCTCGAGATCGTGACCGACGGAAGCATCTCTCCGCTCGAAGCCTTCAACAAGTCTGTCGATATCCTCGTCGCTCAGTTCTCATCCCTGACTGCCTCCATGGAGGAGGAAGTAGCCGAAGAAGTGCCAGTCGTGGATGAAGCGGTAGTCGAAGTGGCTGTCGAAGAGACAGAAGAAAAGGTTGAGAAAAAAGAGAAGCCTGTCCGCCCAGCCCGAGCGAAGGCCAAGAAAAGTGAAGCCTAACATTTCCCGAAACATACTCCGAACGATATGCAACATCGAGTCAAAGGTCGAATCTTGAGCCGAAGAAGCGGTCAGCGCCGTGCTCTTTTGAAGACGCTCCTCGGGAGCCTCATCATGGAAGAGCGCATCATGACGACCCAGGCCAAGGCCAAGGAGCTCAAGAACTTCATCGATCAGTTGGTGAACAAGGGGAAGCGTGCCGCAAGCGAACCGACGAAGCGCGTATCGCTTCTGCGTGAGCTCAAGACCAAGCTTCCAAGCGAGGCGAGTATGAAGCTCGCAAGTGAATTTTCCAAGCGCTTTGAAAGCCGGAAAAGCGGTTACACCCGAGTCACCAAGCTCGAGCGTCGGAAAAGCGACAGCGCCGAAATGGCCGTCATTGAATTCGTCTAAAGTTTCATTCCTGTTTATTTATGAGCGCTACCAAACAAAAAACTGAAACCATCCGCCAAGTGCATCTTTTTGACGCGCAGGGGAAGGTTTTGGGCCGCCTCGCGACCGAGATTACCAAGGTGCTCTCAGGGAAGGGTAAGGCTACCTTTGCTCCGCACATCGACGGGGGAGACACGGTAGTGGTTATCAATACCGACGGCATCGAAGTGACCGGCAACAAGAAGATCGCCAAGATGTACCATCATTTCTCTGGCTATCCCGGCGGCATCACCTCGATCTCCTTCAAGGACCAGCGCAAGAAAGATTCGACCAAGCTCATCTATCAGGCCGTTTACGGGATGCTTCCCAAGAATACCCTCCGCGACCGGATGCTCAAGCGCCTGCGCCTTCACAAGAACGGCGAACATAAGTTCAAGATTGACATTACTCACGAATAAATATGGCTACCACCAAGAAAACGAGAGAAGTGAAAGAGGTCAAGGTGAAGCCTGCCCGCCTCACTGGAGGGAAAGAGAAGAAAGCTCCCGCCGCCGTTAAGGCTGTGCCGAAAGTCGTCGCTCCTCCCAAAGAAAACAAAGAGCGGTATGTCTACGCCGTCGGTCGCCGCAAGACTGCCGTCGCTCAGGTCCGTTTCTTCCCCGCGGGGAAAAGCGAG
>JBDTWF010000020.1:0-11633 GCA_040006815.1 Candidatus Moraniibacteriota bacterium
TTCCCAAAGAATATTTCCGTCGTCAACCTCTACAATGATCTCGACCACCCTTTTGAGTGCCACGAAGCCAATCCTCTCAAGACCGAGACGCTCGCCGAGCTTCAAGAGAAAGTGAAGGAAGTGAAGGCCGACCTCGGCATCGCCTACGACGGAGACGCTGACCGCATCGGTTTCGTCGATGAAAAAGGCGCGATTATCCCCATGCACCTCATCACCGGGGTCGTCGCTAAAGTCATCCTCGAGAAGAATCCTGGGGCGACCATTCTCTACGATCTCCGTTCCTCCCGTTCTGTGAAAGAAGTGATCGAGGAAGCCGGCGGCCGAGCCGTGGAAACGCGAGTCGGGCACGCCTTTATCAAGCGCCAGATGCGCGATGAGGGGGGTATTTTTGCTGGCGAATTCTCTGGCCACTATTACTTCATCGAAAACTCCAATGCCGAAGCCTCGACTCTCGTCGCTCTACTCCTCCTCAATCTCATGACTGAGACGGGAAAGCCCATCTCCGAGCTCGTGGCCGAAGTGACGCGCTATTCCCACTCCGGAGAGATCAATAGCGAAGTCGAGGATAAAGACGCCGTCATCGGGCAACTCAAAGAAAAATATGCCGACGGCCAACTCTCAGAGCTCGACGGTGTCCGGATTGACTACCCAGAATGGTGGTTCAATGTCCGGCCCTCGAATACCGAGCCCCTCCTCCGCCTCAATGTCGAGGCCACAACGCCAGCTCTCATGGAAGAAAAGCGCGACGAAATTCTTACTCTTATCCGTTCATAGAAGAAAGCATGTTCAATAAAAGACAGAAAGTTGGTTTTATAATGGTCGTTTTTTCGTTGCTCGTTCTTGGGCCATCTTTTTTTAAACTTTACAATCTGATCATACACGGCTATCTAGGGTTTTTTGGATTATCAGGACTTCGCTTGTTTGATTTTATCTTCCTGGGTATCCTCCTGCTTGGCAGCGCAGATCTCATTGTTGGAAGCTATCAAGCATTCAGAAATAATCCATTGCCTTCAGAAAAAAGACGACTCCTCGGTGTGTTAGGAATAATGTTTGACATAATGGCTGTTCTTCCGGTCATCGCATTATTTGTTATATTTGTGGGTATGTTTTTAGCCTTTCGCTAAAAACAATTTGACAGATTTTTCCATGTACCGTACACTCATGCCTAATGAGCTACACACCCAAAAATCGATTGGAAAATAAAACGGTGTAGGAACCGCCCCTGTGGCGGTTTTTTTGTAGCTCACGAGAGCAACTTAACAATAAAAGGAGAAATCAAATCATGCCAAGCAGACTCGTAAAGTGGCACACCGCCATAAAGTCGCTCGAGAGAGGAGGTGCGGTGGCGTGTCCTCTCATGACACATGAGCCCGGACGCTATCGGCCGGATTCATGCCTGTGCCATATCCCAAAAACACGAGGGTTGTTCCACTCGAAAACGCCCCATCTTCCCTGTGATACGGGAAATCACTGCCTCGTCAGCATCATCCTGCCCGAGGAAACTCAGGCAGAATCTCGCCTCCTCAGGGTAGGCTGAGAGGCACCAAATACAAAGAACGGACCAACTGGCCCGTTCTCTTTTTTTCAAGAAAATAGAATCAGTAGGAAATGAGTCCCACTTTGTCGTAGACCTGGCGCATTTTTTCTACAGTAATGGGCTGGATGCGTTTTTTCCCCTCTTCAAGGATCCGTAGCACTTCTTCGTCACTGAGAGCCTCCATGCGTTCCTGAAAAGGGGTCAGAAAATTCACTATCACCTCGGCCAAATCTTTCTTGAAATCGGCATACCCTTTCCCGACATATTCCCCGGCAATCTCTTCAGGCTTCTTGTCGGTGAGAAGCGAGTAGATATTCAAGAGATTCTTAAGAGCCGGTTTGTCATCTGCATACACAACTTCGCTTCCGGAATCAGTCACCGCTTTCATGATTTTTTTCCGCACCACAGCAGCTTCATCGGTAAGGGCGATGTAATTGTATTCACTCGTAGCTGATTTCGACATTTTCTTCGTCGGGTCGTCGAGCCCCATGATGCGGGCTCCTTCTGTCTGGATAAGTGGCTTAGGGATAACAAAGGTCTCACCAAAACGCTTATTGAATCGCAGAGCCAAATCCCTCGTCAATTCCACATGTTGCTTCTGATCCTCCCCCACCGGTACCACCGTTGTATCGTAGAGCAAGATATCGGCCGCCATAAGTACTGGATAATCAAAGAGTCCGACACCAATTGAATCAATCTTTTCGCGTCTTTTATAAGCTTCCGCGGCTAGTGCTCGATTGCTATTCCCCGAGACAGACATTGTTTCTTTATTACTTTCAACAGATGCCTTTGATGCAAGCTCCCGCTGTGATATTCTCTTATTTTGATCAAATTCTATCGAAGTTTTATCTTTAAACTGTGTCATTCGTCCGAGTTCGCCCATCGTTGCAATCGTATTGAGAATCCAAGCCAACTGAGTATGCCCTGACACCTGAGACTGCGCGAAGATTGTGGCTTTTTCTGGATCAATTCCAGCGGCGAGATAGATGCGGGCCACTTCGATGGTCTTCTTCCGAAGCTCGGCTGGATCCTGCGGGACGGTGATAGCATGGAGATCGACAACAGAGAGGATGACTTCATACTCATCCTGAAGAGTAAGCCACTGCCTGATGGCTCCGAGGTAATTCCCAAGGTGCAGATTCCCCGATGGCTGGATTCCCGAAAAAAGTCTTTGCATACCCGGTAGTAGAATTTTGACAAATGTATTACCGCGTCTCAATTTAACCCTACCTTCCAAATCTACCCGGTCAAAATTTCACTACCGGGCATAGCGAAAAGAAGCGTTATTTGACTATTGTAGCATACCAAAAAGCCCCGTTTCTGGGGCTTTTTCGTTTTAGACTTCGATGACAACCGGGAGAACCATGGGCCGGCGTTCCGTCTTGGAGAAGAGGAACTGCCCGACGACTTCACGGATCTGATTTTTCACCGTTTCCCAATCAAGCGAGGTGTCCCGCGATGTGTACTTCCGGATGACATCTTGGACCTTCTGCTTGGTCTCATTCACGAGGTCAAAGTTCTCTTTGACATGGATGAAGCCACGCGAGGTGATCTGGATGTTCCCGAGGATCTTCTTGGTCTTGGCGTCAATGACGACCGTCACCGCAAGCATTCCGTCCTGGGCAAGCATCTGACGATCGCGAAGGACGACATGTCCGATGTCTCCGACGCCAAGCCCGTCGATGAAGACATAGCTCGTATCGGCTTTTTCCTTGATGAGATGCGGAAGACCTTTGGTAGGTTCCGGCGCTTCAAGGATGTGTCCGTTATCCATGATGAAGACATTCTTCTCCGGATACCCCAATCGATAAGCAATCTTGGCCGCTTCCTTGATGAAGTAGTGGTTGGCATAGACCGGGATGACAAAGGTCGGCTTGACCTGACGGATGATTTCTTCGATCTCCCAGATGGTGCCGTGGCCCGAGATGTGGATCTCCATCATGTCCGAGTGAATGACATTATCGCACTTCCGGTAGAGATTATCCTTGAGCCGCTGAATACTCCGCTCATTCCCCGGGATCACCGAGGAAGAGAAGACGATGGTGTCGTTCTTCTGGAGCTTGATGAAGCGATGATTGTCCGTCACGATGCGCGTCAAGGCGGCATTCTGCTCGCCCTGGGCCCCAGTGCAGATAACCACCACTTGGTTATCCGGATACTTGTGAATGTCATTGACCGGAACAAGCGTCTCCTTTTTTACTTTCAGATAGCCCAGTTCCTTGGCTACTTCGACATTCATCTTCATGCTGTAGCCTTCGATCGCGACGCGCTTCCCCATGCGTTCGGAATATTCGATAAGGTAAGCGATCCGGCGTACCTGAGAACCAAAAGTCCCGATAATGATACGCCCCGGAGAGGTCCGAATGAGCGTCTCGAGATTGTTGTGGACTTCAATTTCAGAAGGTGGCAATCCTTTCTTGAGAGCGCCCAAGCTTTCCAAGAGGAGGAAGGTCGGCTGGGGAAGATTCTCGAGATGGCCATACTTGATGTCGCTCGCCACCGGATCCACCGGCTCATTGGAGATCATCCAGTCACCGAAGTGCAGAATGGTGCCGTTGGGAGTGACGAGAGCGATACCCATGGCGTCCATGATCGAGTGTTCGACTTCAAAGAAGCGGACCTCGAAAACGCCGAGTTTGATCCGGTCATCGAGCGTTTTGACCCGGATGGCTTTGAGCTGTTTGGCCGCGCCCTTCTGATCGTCTTCTACTTTGCGCTGGATGAGCGCCAGAGTGAAGTCACGACCGACAATCGTCGGATACTGGAGTTGCTTGAGGAGGATGGGAGCCGCTCCGATGTGGTCGAGATGGCCGTGCGTAAAGACGACACCCCGGATGTTCTTCTCCTTCCCCTTGAGGTAGGAGACATTGGGGACGATGTAATCGATGCCGGGCATGTCTTCTTCGGGAAACTGGAGTCCCATGTCGATGATGACAATGTCGTTTCCATATTCAAAGACGGTCATGTTGCGGCCGACTTCTTCTTGCCCCCCGAGCGGGATAATGCGAAGCGTCTTCTCAGGAATGGCCGGGATATTGACCGAGCCTTCCGGACGGCTGTTAACATTCCGGATAATCTGCTGGGGCGCGTCAAAGCGGCCACCGCGGCCGCGCTTGCCTCCGCCGCGAGATTTCCCTCCGCCCTGCGGACGGCGCTCTGGAGCGCCAGCCGGCTTGGAAGTCGGATGGGGAGCATGTCCCTTGGGCGCTTGCCCATGGAACTTCGACCGACGAGGGTTCTGTTTTTGCGCCACGATTCCCTCAAAGGCGCCGATCGGAGCCTGGGTGGGTCGCACTGGTGCGGCCGGACGAGGTCCTTTCGGAGTTATTTTCTCTTGCATCATAGTGCATGAGTGGGGGTAGCAATCGGCGTCCGCCAACGGGCAGACTACGATTGTACCCAAATTACAAGGATAATGAATTACGGAAAAGTGTGTGTATCCTTAACACACGAAACTTACAAATGAAGTTTTTTGTCTCTCCGAAGAGAAACGCCTTTTTTCCTGTGCCCTAGGGGAGACTCGAACTCCCATGACATTGCTGTCGTCCCTCACTTGGTTTTTGACCAGTGACTAAGGCTGTGGGGATAGAGAGACTCGAACTCTCACTCTCTTACGAGAACTAGCTCCTGAAGCTAGCGCGTCTACCAATTCCGCCATATCCCCAATAATAAGTTTTTAATCCGTTTAATCCAAGTGAGGGATGCGTCTACCAATTCCGCCACCAGGGCCTACAAATTTAAGGTGAAAAAGTCAAAGGAGAAAATGTGAAACCACAAAACGAAATAAACTGTTTGATTTTCATTTTCCCTTGTGAACTTTCCACCGTAAGCGCTTCCGCGCCCCTAGATTAAAGTGTAAAGATCAAAAATAAAAATTGTCGAATCCCGACCAGTCGGGATACCAAAACTTTTCATTTTGAAATTTGCATTTTGCACTTGAGAAAATGCTATAGCATTTTCTTGAGATCTTCTACCATATCCACCGGAGTCGGATCCTGGCCGTATTCGAGGGCCAGGTAATAGGAAGCGAAGTCGCCTAAGGCGATACTTGTGAATACTCTACTATACACGCTTTCCCCTTTCATGTCAAGAATTTCCACCGGGATGCCTTTATCGCGCAATAACTTAGCTGTCACTTCAAAACGCTTGAGAATCCGCGGATGAGCCTCTCGGTCACGAAGCATGAGGAGGATGAAGCCAGCCTGAGGATTAGTATACCCCACCATTTCGTTGTGATTCAGCTCCGGGAAAAAATTCCAGAAGGCCGGGGTCTTGGCGTTCTCATTGAACTTGATCTTCCAGACCATCGCGACAGACTTGAAACGGGCTGTGGCGTAAATCACCGGCGTCTTCCCCTTTACCTTCTCGGCAAGCGCCTTTCCCTCTTCCTCGATCTCCGGAAGGAGAGCCTTCATATTCTCGGCTTCTTTCAAGATCTCTTGGGTCGTATTCGGCACCAATCCCTGATTGACGAGGATCTGGAACATCGTACTGAAAAAATAGCCTGTCCCCATGCGCGGCTGAAAATCAGGGGTCGGCACGGGAAGCTTCACATGCGGCACGCCCTTGGCTTTGCACATTTCTTCTATCTTTCCCCCACCAGAAAGGCCGATGCAGGGAAGATCGTGCGCCAAGGCCTCTTCAAAGGAACTAATGGTCTCCTCGGTATTGCCCGAGTAGGAACAGATGAAATTCAGGCACTCGGCATACGCTTCCGGTGGTAGATTGTAGGAGCGGTTCTGATAAATCGCGAGCGGCTGTTCATTCGGCTCATCTGTCTTGAAAAGGTCGTTCAAGTAGATACGGAAAAGATTCCCCGGAAGAGCTGACCCGCCCATACCGGAGATCATGATGGACTTGAAAGTTCCCGGAAGGCGAATGTCCTTGGCTAGCTCGAAACCCGTCTTGAACTGATCAGGCCCGTCGAGTATCATCTGGCGCAAATTGGAAGGATCAAGAGGATGTGCCATACAAAGAAATTAAAATCGAAAGGGGTTTAAAAGAGGGTGTAATCTATTTCCTGACTCTCTTGGTATTAATGTACCACGAAGTAACATCGGCGAGGCGATTAGCCGGGGTATTGATGCTCTCCTGAGTGATTCCCTGAACCTCGTTCCCGACCACATAGAGGTAAGTCGGGCTGTAGAGAAAGACAGCTGGATACTCACGAGCGATGATCGTCTGAAATTCTCGGTACAGGGAGGCGCGCTTTTCGGGATCAAGCATCTCTCTGGCATCGAGGAGGATCTCGTCGACGCGCTTGTCTTCAAAGAAAGCAAGGTTGAGTCCGGGATCGTTTTTTTGGCTGGAATGCCAGAAGGAATATGGGTCTGGATCAAGCATGGCGCCCTCGCCAAAAAGAAGCGATTGATATTCCCGCGGACGGACAACATTTTGCTGAAGATCAGCCTGAGAAAGAACTTTGACCTCAACTGAGGCTCCAATTACCTTCCACTGTTCTCGGAGAAGATCCGCGGTCATGGTGAGTTCTGGCCAATCCGGAGTAACGAGCTCAAAAGAAAGTAGGGTTCCGTTTTTAACCCGTAGACCTTCCTCGCCGCGCTTCCAGCCCTTCTCGTCGAGAAGAGTGTTGGCGCGAGCCACATCCAGATTCATCCCATTGGCACTCGGTTCGTAGCCGAACATAAAGGGCAGGAATGGCCCCGTCGCTGGCACTCCCTGCCCCGCGAGGACACTTTGGATAATCGCCTCCCGATCGGTCGAGAGGCTGAGAGCCTCTCTCACCTCGTCATACGCAAGAGCCGGGCTCTTGTTCGTATTGAGAAAAACGGCAAAAACGCGAGGAAGGGCTAGTCCATAGATGTGTGGCTGTTTCTTAGAAGAAACATTTCCGACATTCTGAGGACTGACCGAATGGATGCCCGAAACTTCGTCGCGATTGAAAGCATCAATGAGACCCTCCTCGTCAGCATAGAAACGCAGAGCAATCTTTGATATGAACGGTGTATTCCCGAAGTAGCGCTCCCAAGACTTGAGGTGATAGGAGAGGATGTTTCCCTGGGCATCCTTGTCGATGCTCGAAAACATGTACGGTCCGGAACCGATCGGCTGAATGAGGTTATAATCGGCCAAAGTGAAGCGATCTGGAGCGATATTCTCCCAGACATGCTTCGGAAGGATTCCGACCGTCAGATTCTCGAGAAATCCGAAATAGGGTTTCTTCAGCGAAAAAGTGACCGTATTGCGATCTGGAGCGCCCACTTCCACGCCAAGCCAATTGGCTCGAAGGGGACTTTTGTAGGCTGGATCTTGGATGGCTCGTATGGTAAAGACGATGTCTTCCGCGGTCAGTTCCTCTCCGTCATGAAAGAGGATCCCTGGCTTCAAAAAAACAGTGTAGAGCTTACCGTCCTCGGAAACTGAGTAGTCCGCCGCCATGCGTTTGATGAGCTTCCCGGATTGGTCATAATCAAAGAGGCTTTCGTAGATGAGCTCCACGAGATCAGCATCCGCATCGCTCGTCTGGGAAAGGATCGGATTGATGTATCGTGGCTGAGCCACTACGCCCTCGATGTACTGGCCTCCAGATGTCGGTACCGCCTTCGTGAGAGAGAGATAGACTGCCGAAAGCCAGAACACCAGGGCTCCAGCGGCGAACACCGTGAGCGTCACTATGATGATGCGGTCCCGAAGTGAAAGCGCCTGGAGCAACCGCCCGAAAGAGCTTGGCCGAAGATAGGAAAACGAAGAAAAAAGAGAGATACGCGTTCGTTATGAGTTAGCCCGGACCATTTAGACAGTGGCCAAGCGCACATTCACCATCGAAAGGGCAAAGAAGAGAATCGCGAACCCGATGGTCGCGTAGACAAGAAATTTCTCAAAGCCCCGCTTAGTGTAATACCCACCCATGTCGCCCCCGAAAGCGCTCCCCAGGCCTGACCCCCGGCTCTGAAGCAGAATGGATACGGCGAGGAAGATGGCGACAATGGCCTGAGCGATGAGGAAACCTCGCATACGCGGGATAAAAAAGCAAGAAAAAACGCTTATAAAAGCCTCCTTAGACTATCAAAAAGGGGGCTTTTCGTCAATCTTTAAGCCAAAAACCCCGTTTTTGAGCTATAAATCAAGACTGGGGCGTTCAAGGGAAACAAGAGTGTCTCGCTTGTCCCGTCGGAAACGGTAGATTGAGAGGAGTAGTCCCAGGCCAAGGAAAACCGAGAGAAGCGAGCTTCCTCCGTAGGAAAGGAGAGGCGCCGGAAGGCCGGTCACCGGAAGAAACCCCATGTTCATGCCAAGATTGATAGTTATTTGGACAAAAAGCATGGCCAGAATACCGACCGCGATGAGATAGCCGGTATTGTCCGCCGCCACATCCCCGACGCGCTTCACCCGATAGAGGAGAAGGGTATAGACCACGATAAGGATGATCCCTCCCGTCAGGCCGAGTTCTTCGGCAATCACCGCAAAAATGAAGTCGGTGTGCCGCTCAGGGAGAAAATTGAGCTGAGACTGGGAGCCGTGCCCGATTCCCTTTCCTGAGAGCCCCCCGGAACCGACGGCCACCATCGACTGGAGCACATTATAGCCACTCCCCTTGGGGTCAAGCTCTGGATTCATAAATGTTTGCAGGCGAGCCTTCTGATAGTCGGCGAGGAGAAACCAGCTCAAACCCGCGAGAAGAAGCCCGAGGCACCCGAGAACGAGGAAATGCTTCCAGCGAATACCCGAGACGAGAATCATGGTGAGCCAGATAAAGGCAAGGACGAGGCTCGAGCCAAGGTCAGGCTGACGAAGGACGAGAAAGATCATGGTGGCCGTAAGAAAGAGAGAGGCGATAAGGCGCGTCCACTCTCCGAGTTCGGAACGCTTCTTCGAGATGAAGCTAGCCAAGAAAACAATGAGGGCGAGTTTGGCGAATTCGACCGGCTGAACCTGGAAGATGCCGAATGAGAGCCAGCCCACCGTCCCACGGATGTCGACGCCGAGGATGAGGACGAGGATAAGGAAAAAGAGCGTGACGAAATAGATGGGCGTACTCATCCTCGCGATGTGCCGATAGTCGAGATTGGCGACAAAAAACATGGCAGCGATACCGACGAGTGCGAATATTCCCTGGCGAATGAAATAACTATTCCCCGTGAGAGTCGCTGAAAAACTATAGAGAGCCAAAAGACCCATCCCCAAAAGAAAAAAGGTGGCGGCCAAGAGAAACCAGTCAAAACGGAAAATATTCCGAGCCAAGCGAGTCATGAGATTTAGAACGCCCCCGGTGCCTGGACCTTCTGGAACTGTCCCCCCGGAAAATAGCGCTTGATAAAGTTTTCAGAGCGATAGACATCGGCATCCACTTCCATGTCGACCTGTCCAACGGTCCCCGGAAAAGCAGTGGGCCAGACGAGGCGGAAGTCGCGTTGTTCATTGGCCGAAAGCGTCCGCATCTCGGTCTGATTGACCGCCAGCGGCGTCCCCCCGGCATCCCGGAGAACCACCTTGATGGTAACGGTACGGAAATCAAACGGACTTTCATTGGAAAGTGTCCCCAGGGCCTCACCAAAACCCACCCCGGAAGAAATCTGATTGTAGCGCTTCTGGTAAATATTCAGATTCGGCTTCTCCTGATATCCGGTAAAGGGCTGCCAATCTAGCGAAGAGATCTCAATGTCGCCTTTGTCCGGAGTTGTTCCGGCCGGGAGATTGTAGGCGATGATGGCCTTCGTCTCGCGCGGAAGAATCCATGAATTCCCCCTTTCCCGAGCCAGTTCCCGTCCCGAAGCGTCCCGGAGATGGAGCGTATAGGTAAAGCTCGCCGCTCCGACATCGCTATTCGGATTGTAGATCTCGGCAACGACATCATACCGCCCAGCACCATCCGGAATAACGGTGACACTCTTGGATTGGATGTCCTGGCCTGAGAGTTTCACGATGCAGGCGTTGGTACAGACACCTCCGCAATCCACTCCTGCCTCGTCCTGATTCTGCTTGTTATCATAGCAGGTCGGCGCGGGCCGATTGATGAAATACACAAGAAGCCCAATCGCAAGCGCGATGAGAAGATAGATGACAATGACAATGAGACGCTTGGTCTCGCGCGTAATGGAAAGCATAGGATAAATCTCAAAAGTACCTCAATTGTAACATAAAAACCCCGTTTCTTCGGGGCTCTTTTCTGATTTAAATCCACTGTCCCCGGCACCGACCTACTCTTGCCCGGAGGCTACCATCGGCGCTGAGAGGCTTAACGGCTCTGTTCGGAATGGGAAGAGGTGTTTCCCTCTCGCTAGAGACACCGGAGACGGTGGATTCAAATCTTTTGAAGTCTAAGTTGTCTTGATTGTCATTGTCAAACACTCTTCACTGTTAACCGGCAGAAAATGAAAGTAGATAGAGATAGTATTAGTATTGCTTGACTACGCCCCTCACAGGGCTTACATCTGCAACCTATCAACCTAGTCATCTTCTAGGATATCTTGGAGAATAAATTCTCCCGTGACCTTATCTTGAGCTCGGCTTCCCGCTTAGATGCTTTCAGCGGTTATCCTGCCCGAACATAGCTACCCTGCAGTGCCCTTGGCAGGACAGCAGGCACACCAGAGGTTCGTTCTTTCCGGTCCTCTCGTACTAGGAAAGAGTTCTCTCAAGTCACATAGCGCCCACAGCAGATAGGAAACCAACCTGTCTCACGCATGTTACCACTGATTACTCAGTGCATTGGACTATAGCTTCATCCGCGATCCAGAAGATCGGGACTGTTGACGTTTAGTCTCTACGGGCTTCTTCAACCTTTGAAGAATTCCCTCGGTATTATCCCCTGTTTCAAAGGGACTCCACCGAAACGAGTCAACTTGTTACTTTCTCCACCTTAAAGTGAAAGAAAGTACCGCCGTGATACGATTGTTTCTTGTTGTTATCTTTTGCAAAGACGAAAAACCCATTTGATGTCTTCTTCCTCGGGTTCAAACTGCTAAAAAACTGAATCATGAATAACGAATCAAGAAGTATGAGGAAAAAATTCCTGATTCATAATTCTTAATCCTTAATTCCGTTCCTTAACGGTTTGAACCCAGCTCGCGTACCGCTTTAATTGGCGAACAGCCAAACCCTTGGGAGCTTCTCCACCCCCAGGATGCGATGAGCC
>JBDTWF010000021.1:0-7497 GCA_040006815.1 Candidatus Moraniibacteriota bacterium
CTTGGAGGAGAGCCAGTTGATTTGAGGAACCGCCGGAAAATTCAAGCCCGGAGTTCGATGAAGTCGCGCCCGTACCATCAGCGGAAGTGAGAAGGTCAATGGCGAGAGAGAGGGAGGCGCCCTCGGAACCAGCTGAGCCACCGGTGATACCGTTTCCGTTGGCTACATTCGCCACATAGTTTCCCGTCGTATCAGTACCCAAAGCGACAGAGTTGACGCCGATGGTGAGTACCCCTCCGCTCGTGATACTGGCATCACCCGAAAGAACTGAGAGGGTATACCCTGCTCCATTCCCAATGAGGAGAGTACCGTTCGCGGCTGCGGAGCCGTCAAGACCGGTACCACCACGAATCGATGAGAGTTGCGCTTCGCTCCCAAGGGAACTGGCTCCGGTCCAATAAGCGATTGCTCCGCTCGCACCGGATCCAGACAGAGAACTCGTCCCCGTCGCCACATCAGCAAATGTTGCTCCATCATTCGAGACCTGCCAGGTTTGTGTTGTGCCATTGTAGCGAAGCGCTGGAGGATTGTTTGAATTCGAAATAGTGAGATCAAAATTCCCTGAGGTCACTCCGCTCCCCGAACCAATATTGAAAATGTCTGAATCCGTTCCGATGTCCGTATTTTGCTGATGGATGTCACCGAAGCGAGCATCATTTCCGAGAACCAACTGCTTGGCTCCAGTTCCAGTCGGAAGTCTCTTCAGATCAACCTTCCCACTCTTCCCAAGAACCATGATGTCTCCCGCATTCGTTCCGATCGTTCTCCCCTGGAGCAAACGAGCATTGTTTGAATTCAGCGAATTAATCGCTGATGGCACGGCCCCCAGCTTTTTACGAGGCACCATTTCCGAATCCGTTCCGACCTGAACACCAAGGTAGTAGTCCCCGTCCTGAAAAGTAAGATCTACGGGAAGGGGTGTCGCCGATCCCAAGAAAACCCGCATGATGCCGTTTTTGACGGTAACTTTTTGCGTTTCAGACCAAAGTCGGCTCCCGGCGTCGCTATTTGAGGGATACGGATCAGAAACCGTCCGATCAACTCGATAAATCGAGAAGCGGACATCATATTCCCCCGAGGTAACAATCTTGTTCTCGGCGCTAAAAAGCGAAAAAGCAACGGAAATTTGGTTGATAGACTGCGCAAAACTGGGTCGGGCTACAAGCCACCACCCAAACGCGATCCCTGCCGCTATTGCGATTACCAGGAAATTCCTCTGAAATTTTTGATTTTTGTTTTTTACATACAGAGACATGGCAGACCTTCAATCCACACCCGAAGTATACCATGAAAAGAGAGTTCTCTCGAGGGTTTGCAGAACCCTGTCAAGGGGTGAGAGAAAAAACGCCTCTTTTTCCTTTCATAGAAGCAAAAATGGTCACGATTTCTGATCATAAAAAAAGGGGTATTTCCATCCTTTTTTGTGGTCTAAAAATAGGTCTAAATTTTCCTTTTTGAAACGAGAAGAAAGCATCCTCCTTTTTAAAGATTTTCCACACGAAAATCATCGGCTTTTTTCTCGAAAGACTTGGTCTCAAAAAAAATAGTATCCGTCAATAAACACCATGTATTGTGTACACATCGTCTCTGAAGACACAATGTAATCTAATCATTCTGCTTTGTAATGGCTTAAAAAAGCCACCGTTTTTTTTCAAACGAACGAAAAAAGCCCCTCGAAAGGGACTTTAAAAAGAGGTCTTTTTCCCCTCGAAGTGACGCTCCTTATTTATTTACCGCCCATCCGAATACATCTCCGATGGCTCCAGCGATAAGATCGAAGAGGGAGACGCTCCTCGCGCCGGTGAAAACTGCGTGCGGTTCGCTCGTCACCTCCTGTCCAAAGCGATCCTGGCCTTTGATGGTATAGAGATAGGTTGAAGCCGGATCAAGTCCCGTGATGATGAGACTGTGATTGAAACTGTAGTCAGCTTCAGAAACTTTCTTCTCGGCTTGTCCGACGCCCTTGGCATACCCCACTTCCGCGAGCGAGAGCTTATTCGTTTTCCAAGTGACGACCAATTTCACTTCTTGCTTGTTCTTTTCGGTGAAGGCCTCCCCACGAATGTCAGAAATTTCAAGCGGAGCGACATCTTCCTCTCCCTGAAGAAAAGCGAGCTCCCCACCAAAAACAATTTCTCCAGCTTTGAAGTTTTCACTTTCATACTCTGCATTCCCTTTTGGCGTTTCCGGAAGAATGGCCTGTGACTCAGAAGGTTTTGTTGTTTCCGTTTTGAGTGGCGCTGACGGTACAGGAGGAGAGACAGCAGACTTATTCCGAAACCAGAAAAATACGCCCGCTCCAACAAGAATGACGGAGAGGAGAACAACCCCTCCCCACCAATAACGGCGCCAGAACGGGGACGAAGCAATTTCTTCGCTTGAAACATTCGGAGCGGCGGGTGCTGCTGCCGGAGCCACTGGAGGAGACGGCGAAAACGGCCGAGTAGCTGAAACCGGTGCCGATTGGGCTGACATATCTCGAGAAGAGAGTGGTCTGATCGGCCGCGAAACCGGCGGTCGCTCTCCCCCGAGGAAGGGATTGATAGGACGATTGTCCGTAGCCATAAAAACAAGAGCTCTAGGAAGGAAAAGAGGCTTGACTATGCACGAAATCCCTTGTAGTATACCATGTATTTATCGCTCCTAAAAAGCATCTTATGCCTCCATCGAAGCCATTCTTTGCCGTCATCATGGCTGGCGGTACCGGTACTCGTCTCTGGCCGCTTTCTCGGAAATCAAAACCAAAACAGTTCTACCCTTTTCTTTCTGAAAAAACATTACTCCAGGAAACATACGAACGCGTCAAGACCGTCGTCTCTCCTGATCACATCTTTATCTCGACTGGTGATGCGTATGTCGATCAAGTGTGCCAACAGCTCCCTGAAATAAACAGGGACCAGGTACTCCCTGAGCCAGCCAGTCGCAACACTGGCATGGCTATTTTGCTCGTAACGGCCCTCCTTGAAAAACGCTTCCCGGGCGCAGTCATCGCCGCTCTCGCTTCCGATCACGCAATTGGAAATCCTGAGGAATTCACCGCGCTCCTCAACGCAGCCTTTCTCGCCGCCGAACAAGAAAAAGTGATTGTTACCCTCGGAATCAACCCGACCCGACCTGATACCGGCTTTGGCTACATCAAGATGAACGGCGAAGCCAAAACTTTTGCAGGAAAGCGCTCTTTCTTCGTCGGAGATTTCCGTGAAAAACCAGATGCGAAAACAGCCGAAGAATACCTCCGCAGTTTCGAATATCTGTGGAATGCCGGTTATTTCATCTTCCGCGCCGAGACCATGCTGGAGTTTGCTAGAGAATATGCCGGCGAACCCATGAAAAAGATTGAGACCATGCTACAAGAGCAGGAAGAAAATCCTTCTCCAGAAAACTTCCTCTCTGCCTATAGCGAGCTCGAGAATATTCCGATCGACATTCTCATCATGGAAAAACTCTCCCCCGAAGAGCGCCTCGTCTTCCCCGCCTCGCTTGACTGGAGCGATGTCGGCAACTGGGCTACTTTTTCGGAATATCTTGAGAATCAAAGCGGAAAAAAGGTTATCCAGAGGGGAAATACGCTTGATCTCAAAAGCGAGAATCTCTTCGTTCATGGAGGGGATCGCTTCATCGCGACCCTCGGTCTCGATAATATCGTCATCATCGACACGCCTGACACCCTCTTGGTCGCCCGGAAAGACCATGTCGGAACCGACATCAAAGAACTCCTCGAAAACATCAAGAAGAAAAAAGATCTCGAGAAATATCTTTAGGGAGTTCTTCGGAAATCTCCTAAGCCAAGCGACTTAAGAGAGTATTCAATTCTTCACTAGAGTAGTATTCGATAAGAATCTTCCCACCTTTTCCTTTGGGCTGGATTTTCACTTTGGTGCCTAATTGCTCGGTCAGCCACTCCTCCTTGGCTGAAAGTTCTGGGGTTGCCTCAGTAGTCTTGCGCGTGTGCCCTCGAACTGAAACTTCACGGGCCTTGCCTTCTGTTTCACGCACCGTCAACTCATCCTTGAGAATCAAATCGAAGAGGGCCCTTTGCTTTTCGGGATTTTCAATAGAGAGGAGCGCTTTGGCATGACCTTCTGAGATCCGGCCATCCATGATAGCTCGCTGGATCTCTACTGGAAGGGTAAGGAGTCGAAGCGTGTTGGCCACGCTCGGTCGGCTCTTCCCCATCTTTTTTGCTACTTCCTCCTGATGAAGGCCAAATTCCTGAGTGAGACGGAGATACGCCTTGGCTTCTTCAATCGGATTCAGATCATGTCGCTGAATGTTCTCGATGATGGCGAGCTCGAGCTTTTGCCGTTCTCCGACTTCACGCACAACAACTGGAACGGTGGCGAGACCTGCTTTCTTGGCCGCCTGGAGACGCCGCTCACCAGCGATCAGTTCATAGCCATGTTCGGTCCGAGAAACGATCAGTGGCTGAAGAATGCCGTGTTCTTTGATTGAATCAGCTAATTCAGCGATCTTCGCTTCATCAAAATGAAGTCTTGGTTGGTGAGGATTGGGAAGGATCTGACCGACAGGCACTTCATCGGTCGATCTTCCAGATTGCGACGAAACGGGTCCTTCCGGTATTTTGAAGGGGTTGGCTTTTTCTGCGCCAGGATTTTTCTTGGGAGGAATGAGCGAGGCTAATCCCCGCCCCAAACCGTATTGTTGTGCCATACATTACTCAGTTTGAAAATCGAAATGAAAACCCCTCTCTTGCTTTCTTTCACTATAACACTTTTATCTGCCGTCGCTCTTCTTCTCCCCACTCCAAAAGCTCCTTCACGACCAGCTTATAGGCCCGGGCACCCTTGGAAAAAGCGTCGAAATCCAAAATGGATTTTCCAAAGCTCGGCGCCTCGGCCAAGCGCACCGATCGCGGTACGACACTTTCAAAGACGGGCCCTGGGAAGTGTCGTCGGACTTCCTCCACTACTTGGCGAGCGAGGCGATTGCGCCGATCAAAAAGCGTGAGGAGGGCCCCTACGATTTTCAAATTCGGCTGAAGGTGATCACGGACAAGCTCGATAGTTCCTAAGAGCTGAGAGAGTCCCTCGAGCGCGTAGTACTCAGTCTGAACGGGGATGATGACTCCGTCACTCGCCACAAGACCATTTACTGTAAGGAGGCCGAGACTCGGCGGACTATCGATCAAAATATAATCAAACTGGGGACGAACTTGGCGAAGCGTATAATACAAACGAAACTCGCGGTTCTCGATATGCACCATCTCGATCTCCGCACCGGCCAGATCCTGCGCGGCCGGGATAAGAAAAAGATTCTCGATACCGGTATCAACGATAATCTCCTGGGTCGGGAGACCAAGTGTCATAGCGTGATAGAGATTTTTTTCAACATTCCGGCCGTGGATTCCCAGACCAGACGAAGCGTTCCCTTGAGGATCGAGATCAACAAGCAAAACTCGTTTCCCGGCCTCCGCGAGATAGCGGGCAACATTAATCGTCGAGGTGGTTTTCCCTACCCCGCCTTTCTGGTTCACAAACGCGATAATTTTCGCCATAGAAGCATTATAGGCGATTGACAAAGCCTTTTCAATTCTCTACGCTCATTCTAGACCTCTCTCAAAAAAGCCTGAGAAATGGGCTAAATGCCGATGTGGCGGAACTGGTAGACGCACGGGACTCAAAATCCCGCGGTAGCAATACCATGAGAGTTCGAGTCTCTCCGTCGGCACAAGAAAAGCCTTTTCGGGCTTTTTTCTTTTCTTTATTCTCTGGGTCGAATTCCGATCTCAATGGCGCGAGAAGTATTCCGGAAGAAACCTTCGGATTTTATCTTGGCCACTTTATCCCGCCACTGATTATCACTACAATCGATCTTAGCCCCGCTGACATCGAAAAAAGTGATTTCGAATGTATAGGTCGGAGTAGCATTATTGGTCGCGGTGATTTTCTTATTGACTCCATCGCACGCCGCCGCTGGTGATCCAGCCACATCCGTGAGTTGCCCCTTGAGGGCATTGAGATCCGCGTCACCACCGGCGGTCGACATATTTCCATTCAGTGGAACTCCAGGTAAGACCAAACCGATTACCGGACTATTATTAATATAAATCCGTTTAATCACCCGCTCTGCCCCACTATCGGCCGCCTGGAAAGCAAGGACAGACTTCTGCGTTGAGAAAGCGCTCTTCTTTTCTACTACCGCTACACTCACCACAGCAATTGCAGAGACAAGAAACATACTGAGTATAATCAGGGCAAAAGCGAGAACTGAACCTTTTTGTTTTTGAGAGCGTAGCATCATAAAGATATTATACACCCCGTTACGGATGAAGCGCCCGATCAACCACTCTTTCAAGAAGTGAGGCCACAGTAAGAGGACCCACCCCTCCCGGTACGGGCGCGATCCACCCTGAAAGATCTCTCGCGCTTACGATATCGACATCCCCAAAAATTTTGTCACCAACTCGGGTAATGCCCCCATCGATGATGATGCTCCCCGAAGAAAGATGCTCACTTCGAATGAGACGGGGAACACCACAAGCAGTTACAATTACTTTCGCTCCTTTCAACTTCCCCCTTTCGGTCTCCCATTTCTTATACTGAAAAATTTCAGTACGAATACCGAGAAGCTCCAGTGTTTTCATCATCACCCTTCCAAAGAGTTCTGAATTCACAAGAACTACCCCTTTTTCTCCTGCAACCGATTGCCCGGATGATTGAATGAGGCGAGATACGGCGCGTGGAAAAACCGGCTGAGATGACTCGTCGCCTGAAAAATAGTGCTCAAGCGTAGTGGGATGAAAACCGTCAGCGTCTTTTTCTGGAAGAATACCCTCTATAATCCGATTTTCATCGAAACCATTCGGGAGAGGCAACTGGACGATTATGCCGTGAATACCGGCGTTTTGATTGAGTGTATGGACAGTTTCCACGATATTCTCTTCTGTGTCCGTCGTAGAAAAAAAATGCCGCTCAAAATACATTCCGATCTCTCGAGCGGCTTTTTCCTTGAGACCAACATAGAGATGAGAGGCAGGGTCATCGCCGATGAGAATGACCGCCAGTCCCGGCTTTATATGCGAAGCGTGAATATCCTCACCAAGTTTTCGGAGAAGTTTTTCAGCGATTGGTTTTCCAAGTAATAGCTCCATCATGCATGCATAACAAAATCAGTACCAATCACTGGATGATCCAAAAGAAGAGGAGGGCAACAACGATACGATACACTCCAAAGGGAACAAAGGTATGCGTTCCGATGAAGCGCAGAAAGAATTTTATCGCTCCAAGAGCAACAATAAATGAAGTAAGAAAACCAACGAGAAGAAGGGCACTATTTTCTAGTGAAAAAATTGAAGCATTTTTCAAAATTTCCAGGCCCGTCGCGGCGGCCATCGTAGGGATAGCGAGGAGAAAAGAAAACTCGACAATGGCGGTTCGCCTGAGGCCGAGGAAGAGACCGCCAATGATGGTGGCTCCCGCTCTCGAGACGCCAGGAATCACCGCAAATGCCTGAAAAAGCCCTATAAGAAAGGTTTTT
>JBDTWF010000022.1:0-28443 GCA_040006815.1 Candidatus Moraniibacteriota bacterium
CTTCGAGGACAGTCCCCACCGCCTCGCGCTCGGTCGCACGGTGAAAAGAGCTGATTTCTTTCTTGAGTTCTTCGATCAAGGGATTACTCATAGGTGATCTTTATACTTAAAGTGTTTGTGCCAATTTCTCGAGTGATCGAGAGAGCGTTGCATCATAACGGGTGTTCTCCGTCTCGATCCGGATCCCGCCCAAAAGGGCTGCCTTTTCTCGAAAAGTAAGCATGAGCTTCTTTCCCGGGAAAAGCATCCTCGCCTCTTTCTCAACTTTGTTTTGCTCAGCCGAAGAAAGAGCCGTAGCTGTCGTGACGATAACCGGAAGTCGACCTTCCTTTTCGTTTAGATATTTCTCCAGCGACTCGACTATTTTCCCCGTGCGGCGCAGGAGGCGCTTCCTTCGGAGGAAGGCGATGAGATTCTGGAATACTAACTCCTTCGTCTCCTTTTTTTCTTGGAGAAGCTCGGCCACTGCTTCAGCGAGTTGTCGTTCGGAAATACGCATACCTTATTGATGGAGGGATTGAAGAGCCTTTTCAATGAGAACCTTGTCTGTTTTTTCATCTACCTTCTCGCCGAGGACCTTCTCGAGCGCTGAGAGGACAACACCGGAAAGCTCTGCCTTGGCATCACGAAGAAGCTTTTTCTGCTCCTCAGCCAGGTGAGCATCCGCTTCCGTGATCATCTTGTCGATCTTGGCCTTGGTCTGAGCCAGCATCTCAACATCGCGCTTCTTGGCCGAAGCCTCCGCAAGCATGAGGACCTCACGGGCCTCTTCCCTTGCGGCGGCAATGATCTTCTTCTCTTCCTCGAGAGAGGCAGTCAGTTTCCTCTCCGCCTCCTCGGCATCCCGGAGCCCCTTCTCGATCTTCTGAGAGCGCTCGTCGAGAAGTCCCAGAATCGGCTTGTAGGCGAACTTCTTCAGAATAAAGAGGAGTATGAGAAAGTTCACGGCCTGAGCCACGAAGAGTTTCCAATCAATTCCAAGATTTGCGAGAGCGTCCATAAAGACAAAAGGCAATTATCAACAAACAACGAGTAGGTTCCGACTTCCTTTTGAAGAAAATACCTACTGACTGCTTGTTGTTAACTACTCGCTGTTTAACTAGCGGAAGAGGATCATGAGAGAGACAACGAGCGCGTAGATGACGATAGCTTCGGTAAAAGCGATACCCAGGAACATCGTGAGTTGGATCTTGGGCTGTGCTTCGGGATTCCGACCGATGGCTTCGAGAGCCTTCGAGAAAAGAATGCCCATGCCCATACCGGGGCCGATGGCTCCGAGACCGATGGCGAGAGCGGCGGCCAGGAGTTTAGCTGATTCTGCATCCATAACTTTTTTGGTTAACAAGTTAAAAAGTTAACGGGAAGGAAAGTCCTCTGACTCACCGACCCGTTAGCGTTCTAGCACGATTCATTTGAAAAAAAGCCATTCCAGTGTACTCGATTTTTGCTCGCCTGTCCAATCGACGGTTTACGTCGTCCTGAGCTTGTCGAAGGATACTGGATTGATTTAAGAATTCTTACCCTTCGATAGACTCAGGATGACCACCAGGTGGTTAGTGAGCCGCCTCGAGAGTCGCCATTTTGAGGAAAACCGCCGTCAGCATGGCGAAGACAGCCGCCTGAATGAAACCGACGAACACTTCAAGAGCAAGGAATGGCAACGGGATGAGATAAGGCACGAGATGGAGCATCACCGTGAGAAGGATCTCTCCAGCAAAGACATTCCCGAAAAGACGGAAGGAGAAGGAAAGAAGCTTGGCAAACTCTGAAACGAGCTCGAGAAGACCCATGATGGTCCCAATTCCATAGGGTTTATGGAAAGGACTAATGAAGAATTTCTTTCCGTATTTGACGATTCCCAGGGCCATGATGCCCGTGAACTGGATAGTGAGGACTGAGATGAGAGAAAGGGCGATAGTGAAGTTCAAATCAGCCGAGGTGCTCCGAAGAAATGGGATAATGGTGGCATGCCCATTGCTTTCGTGTGCGAGGCCAATGGTACCAAGTCCGGGAAGGAGGCCCACCCAGTTGGAGAAAAGAACGAAGAGAAAGATTGTGGCAATGAGCGGGAAAAATTTCCGAACCTGAGCTTTATCTTGAGTGACATCCTCGAGAAGCGTGATGATACCATCAAAGATACCTTCAATGATGCTTTGAAACCTCCCCGGAACGGATTTCCAATTCCGGCGCACCAGCTGAGTCAAACCAATAACGAAGAGACTGACCAGAATGCCGATCAAGAGCGCATTGGTCACCGGGAAACCGAAGAGGTCAAAAAGTTTTTCAGCGGAGATCGAGATTTCCATGTTTTTCTAAAAAAAGAGCGCTCCCCCTGTCGATAAAAACGCGAGGAAAGCGCTTCTAGTGTAGTCCGAAAAAGCCAAACCGTCAAACCTCCCTTATTTCTTCCTTTGGCTCCCAAGAACCTCGATTCTGGTCTTGAGCATCTCAGCATCCCGGATAAGCTCTTCGAGGGGGTTTTCTTTACGGAATTTCTCAATAAACCTTCCCTCATTGGCAAACGCCGTCCGTAATCGAATTTCTTCCGCTTTATTTCCAGTTTCTTGGGCCTTATTTATAGCCTCTACTCCTTGCACCAAACGCGCTTGTGAATTATCTAGTATCTTCTTGATAACCTTGACCTTCTCTACAATGAGAGAGAGCTCAGCAACCGCATTCCGGATCTCTTCTTCAAGAGACAATCGCTTCGGCTGATCTTTCGCTTTCTCTCCCTTCTTCACCTCACCGATTTTTCGATCATGAGCCAGCATGGCCTCATCAAACACATTGAAGCTCGCTGGCGGTTCAATCGGCTTCCCTGGATCGTCGGTTCTCCCTTTATTTGGAACATCCTTTCTCCATTTCCTCTCAGCGTCTCTTGCCCGTGGCGCTGAATCTTCAAATCGGTTCATAGGCTAAGCGTAAACTTCTCAATTCATTATACCCCGCCAAAGACTTTGGCAAAATTCATCTTCGTCGCCTTCTCTACGACTTCAACCGTCTCGCCATGGAGCTCGGCAATCTTCTCCGCCACCGCCACGACAAAAGCCGGCTCATTGCGTTCTCCCCGATGTTCCTGCGGCGCGAGAAAGGGACAATCGGTTTCTGCAAAGATCCGATTGAGAGGAACGAGCTTCACTGTTTCAGTGAGATCGTCCTTGGTCCCAGCTACTGCTTTCTTCATCGGATAGGTGATGTTACCCGTGAAGGAGAAAGAGACATTGGGGAGGGTCAGGAATTTCTGGGTCACTTCAGTATCGCCCATGTAGCAATGCAGGATGAAAGCCGGGACTTCCGAATGCCGAGCGCTCAGAATATCAAACATGTCACCGTAAGCATCCCGGCAATGGATAATCATGGGCTTTTGAAGTGAAGCCGCAAGATCGATCTGCTCTCGGAAGCCTTCTTTCTGTATCGTTTTAATCTCCTCGGAGAAGGCCGTCGAAGTCCTTCCGATGTAGACCTGCTTGGAGTCGTCGTTCTTGGATCGGACGAAGTAATCGAGACCGCACTCCCCGATCGCCACGACATTTGGATTCTCTGCCAATTTTTTGAGCTCCTCAAGACCCGAGACAAAATGCTCCAAGTCCTTGGCCTCGCGGAATTCATGTGGATGAACACCGACACTCGCGAGGAGTTCGGGATATTTTTCAGCGAGTTTCACCGCCTGCGCGCTCTCTTCTACCGTACAGCCGATGACCAGCATCTTTTCCACCCCCGCTTCCTTGGCCCGCCGGAGAACCTCGTCACGGTCCTGATCATAGGAATCCCAGTAGAGATGGGTATGAATATCGTACATTTATTTGATGCGCTGAAAGAGCGGCTCAACTTTTCCTTTTTCGAGCGCTTCGTTTATTTTTTGAGAAGTTTCGGGCATGAAGGGCTGCAAAGAAACTCCAATGAGACTGATTCTTTCAAGAAGATTGGTCATAACTTTTCTAAATGCTTCTCCATCAGTTTTCACCATTTCCCAAGGTTTTTTCTCATCAATCTCTTGATTCAGTTTTCTTATCTGAACCCAAATATCATTTAGCGCTTGAGCAAGCTTATATTCCTTTACCAAATGGAGTGCTGGCATGAGAGCCTCTTCTTCTTTTGGCTGGAAAAAACCTCCCTCAGGCAATTCATCCAACTGTTCAGAAAGTTTTACCACGCGCGAAACAAGATTCCCTAGGCCATTCGCGAGGTCGGCATTGTATTTCTCAGTGAGACGCTCCATCGTGACATCGACATCTTCCCCAAAGGGTCCAGCTGAGAGAAGAAGGTAGCGCGTGCCATCCACGCCAAAACGCTCAAGAAGCTCATCAATCGAGATGACATTCCCCAAGGTTTTACTCATTTTCTTCCCGCCGGAAAGAATATGCCCATGCGTAAAAAGGAGTTTTTGAATTGGAATCCCGAGATGCATGAGAATGACTGGCCAAATCGTGGCATGGACGCGGAGAATGTCTTTCCCGATGAACTGAACATCAGCTGGCCATTCTTGAGGAATATTTTTTTCGTTTCCATCCCAACCAAGAATAGTAAGGTAATTGAGGAGGGCGTCCACCCACACATAGGTGGTATGCATCGAGTCAAACGGAAGTGGGATGCCCCAAGAAACGTTTTTTCGGGAAATGGAGATGTCTTCGAGCTTCTCTCCCTCAAGGAATGAAAGAATTTCTTTCTTATAGCGTTCAGGACGAACCGCCAGCTCATCTATTTTGATCTTTTCAATAAGCTTTTCCTGAAGTTCAGTCATCTTCATGAGATAACTTTCCTCTTTCATAAGTTCCGGTATCGTCCCATGATCTGGGCATTTCCCATCCACCAGGTCGTCTTCATTTTTAAATTGTTCACAGCCGACGCAGTAGAGCCCCTCGTAAAAGCCCTTGTAGATGGCACCTTTCTCAAAGAGCGTCTGAAGCACCTTTTGGACAGCCGCAATGTGTGCTGGATCCGTCGTTCGGATAAAACGCGTGTAATCAATATTGAGTTTTTTCCAGAGAGTCTTAAACTCGGCGCTTATCTCGTCCACGAACTCCTTCGGCTCCTTTCCGGATTCTTTGGCTTTAGTCGCTACCTTCGCTCCATGTTCGTCGGTTCCTACAGAGAAAAAGACCTCCTGCCCCAATCCCTTTTGGAAACGAGCGATCACATCCGCAGCTATGGTCGTATAGGCATGCCCCAAATGAGGATGTCCATTCACATAATAGATAGGAGTAGTAACGAAAAAAGGTTTAGGCATACTTTTTGGCATAGAGAGCGATTTCATTATAGAGCGATGGAATGGAGGAAAGTGCTGCGAACTCACTCGGATGTATCCAGCGATGTTCCCTGTGCTCCTCGCTCAATACTACTGTATCATTCTCGGCATCACAGAGAAACGAGATTCCAACTTTAAATTCCCCCGTATCCTTTCGGAAAGTAAAAATATGAAATGGTTCTCCCACCGAAACCACGATCCCTGTCTCTTCAAGAATTTCTCGCTCCAAAGCCTGCTGCGGCAATTCTTCCGAATCCATACCGCCACCGACTGTCTCCCAGACATCCGGAAGATGATCATCGCTGGCGCTCCGCTTTAAAACCAGGATCTTTCCATCGGATCTCCGTACAATACCTTTGACCGTGATATAGAACTGCATAGGGATTAATAGGCAATAATAGTGAATTCGCCTTTGAGTTTATTCTTATCCGAAGCGATAAGTGTCAGGACTTCCGCAACACTGCCGCGCATGATCTCCTCGAATATTTTGGTCAGCTCGCGACCGAGGACGATCTTCTTCTCAGACGCAAATTGCATGAGAAGCTCAAGATTCTTCACGACTCGATGGGGGGACTCATAATATATCACGGGTACCACACTCAAGGCGACAGCCCGGAAAAAAGTCTCTCTCCCCTTCTTGTGGGGTGGGAAGCCTTTGAAGAGAAATTCCCGCATATCGATTCCCGCGACTGAGACGATAGCCGTGAGGGCCGAAGCGCCCGGAAGCGGACTGACAACGATCTCTTTCTCAAGAGCGAGGGAGACGAGATAATTCCCTGGGTCGGAGAGTCCCGGCGTCCCGGCGTCAGTGACCACCGCCATCGACTCTCCGGCCTCGATACGAGCGATGATCTTGGCGAGTTTTTCTTTTTCCGTGTGCTCGTGACAAGAGAGCACTGGGGTCGCAATGGCGTATTTATTGAGAAGGCGCTTGGTCACCCGGGTATCTTCCGCGAGAATGAGTTGCACCGCTTTCAGGGTTTCGAGAGCACGCATGGTGATATCGCCGAGATTCCCGATCGGCGTCGCTACCACATACAAAGTACCAGGGATTTCAATCACGAGTTTAGAGTTTCACCAGCTTTTCCAATTCCTTGTGATGGATATGCGGACCGATGACCGCCAAGTTGAGTTTTTTGTTTTGGAAAATATCTTTGGCAACACGGAGCACATCTCCAGCGGTCACGGCATCGATCTTCTCGACCGTCTCCTGGGGGAGAGTGATTTTCCCCCGGATGGTTTCCTGTGTTACGAGATATTCGACAATATCATCCGATCCTTCGTAGGCCAAAGCCATTTGCCCTTTGATATGCTCTTTGGCTTTTGTGAGTTCAGCCGCATCCACCTTTTCCGTAGCGATACGACGATACTCATCGAGGATAACATGAATCGTTTCTTCGAGATTCTTATGCTCGACACCGCTCTGGGTGGCGAGATATCCGACATCGTGATAACTATCGAATCCAGTCGAGACGCGATAGGCGAGACCACGCCGCTCCCGTACTGCCATGAAAAGCCGTGAGGACATACCTCCACCCAAAATGGTCGCCAAAACCGAAAGCGCGTAACGATTGGGATGATGCATGGGGTACGCCCGCACTCCCAAGAGAAAATGGGTCTGATCAGTTTTCTTGTGTTGGAGAAAGACGCCTGGCTTTGTCTGCTTATCCTTCATTTTCTTGAAAGTCGGTTTTTTTCCTGTTCGAATACCAGCAAAGTGCTTTTTGATGGCCTTGAGGACAACTTTGGGATCAACTTTCCCAGCGACACCAACGACGACATTCCCCGCCACATAGCCTCGTTCCAGATATTTCACGAAGTCCGCACGCTTGAATTTATGCAGATTCTCCTTGGTCCCGATAATTTCCCAACCGAGTGGGTGATCACCATAGAGATGTGATTCCCACAGATCACTGATATGTCGCGCCGGCGTATCTTCGTACATATTGAGCTCCTGCAAGATCGCCCCCTTCTCACGATTGATCTCTTCCTGGTCGATCTTGGCGTTCAAGAAAAGATCCGAAACAATATCGAGGGCCGTCTCCCAGTGCCGCGCCTCTACTTTGGCATAGTAGGCCGTACGGTCCTTTCCGGTATAGGCATTGTATTCTGCCCCGAGACCATCGAGCTCCTTACTAATATCAAGTGCGGTCGGGCGCCTCTCGGTCCCCTTGAAGAACATATGTTCGAGAAAATGCGCGAGGCCGTTTTCTTTGCGGGATTCATAGCGGCTCCCGACGCCCGTCATGATAAGCACGGTCGCGGTCTCCGTTTCCTTCATCGGTGCCAGTATGACACGGAGTCCATTCTTCAATCGGTATTTTTTGAATTTCATAGCTTCCTCTATTAAATTACTTCTGTTTAAGCAATAAGTCTGAGTAGGAGCCTGAGATTTTCTCAAGCCGGTCTAGTGCCAACGCCTTACATACAGCAATATGTTCCTGTTTTGCTTCAGTGATGGTTTGATGTGTGATAACTGTTTCTAATTCAAGAAAGTCTCCCAAACCCATCACTTGATCGAGATGAATTCGTGTATGGCGATACAGATACAAAATCCTTTCCTTCCTCACAATTACGCGAATTGCAAGTGCCTTCTCGAGGAAGGTCTTTGTACATTTCACATCAGATTTGTCGATCTTTAAGATATCATACTCCGACAGCCGCGAAGATCTTCTGTCAGGGCGAAAATAATAAATCAAATCCGCGTCTTTACGAGCCTTCTCTTCTCGTAACTTCAGACGTCCATTGGGCACTTTAAAATAAGTGTCTACTTGCCGAAGCACTCCTTTTTTTTGGGGGTGTAAATCCTCAACCAACTTAATCGTCTGCGAGCGATTAGGCACGCGGACTTTTATTTCTATATTCTTCATGGCTTCTCAAAAATTCATTCGCATCAGCAGATCCATCAAACATTAGTTTATTCTTTTCCAAAATAATTTTTTGCAAGAATTCCATCTGTCCTGGTCGTTCGATCTTATAAAACAGATTCCCTTCGGGCATCCAGTGCGGTTGCAGTGTTTCAATATTTAGACCACCACGAATATTTTCTGGTATCAGATCTTGATCCAGTTCTTTGAGATACAACGGGCCAGAATAATATCCAATGGTCGAACCTTTCGTTTCTTCAATAATATGCCAGAGCTCCTCATTGGGTAATGTCGGCAGTAGTGGGCGCAAAGCGACAAGGGTGTTTATCCCCTGTAGATACGCTTGACGCAAAACTTCTATCCTTCGTTCTGGAGCAGGTGCTACTGGTTCCCAGAGTTCTGATGACGCGTAACACGGAAGAGAGATCGAGAGTGAAAAAATGTTTCCTTGTCGCTCTAATGTATCAGCAATTATTTTCAGCTCTCCGATAAATCTTGTTGGAAGGGCTAGTTTTGTAATGACTGAGACATCTTTTTTGAGTTCCGTGATCTCATGTAGTATATTCAAAGCGTCTTTTCGATTCTGAAAAAATTCCGTGTCACAACCGAGCATAACCAGGCTGATTTCTTTTGGGAGATTATGCAAAAGCTCCAGTTGTTCAGGAGAAAGATATGATACACCCCGTTGCTGTTCATGAGTGGATAAGTCGTCAACAAAGCAGTATCTACAATCAAGCGGACACGAGAGTTTTGAATATGTTAAAACTCGCTCTTTGTCGAGCACAAGTCCTTTCTTTTCAAAAAAAGTTCGCTCAATCGACATGCAGTGTTTTCCTAAGGGTATCCATCTTCGATGCCAATATCACCCGCAATCCATTCTTCAATCGGTATTTTTTGAATTTCATAACCGGTTAGGCGTTCAGTTTTTTTTGGATTACCTCTTTCAGTTCATCGATCTTCACTCTCTCCTGCTCCATCGTGTCGCGATCACGGACAGTCACTGCTTGGTCGTTCAAAGTTTCGAAATCTATTGTGACACAGTACGGCGTCCCGATCTCGTCCTGGCGGCGATAGCGCTTCCCTACATTCCCATTGTCATCAAATTCACAGGTCCATTCCATCTTGAGCGCATCAAAGATCTCTCGCGCTTTGGCCACAAGCTCTGGCTTGTTCTTCATGAGTGGGAACACCGCTACTTTTACCGGGGCCAGGGCTTTCGGGAGTTTCAGAACGGTACGGATATCCCCTTCTTTCACCTCTTCCTCGACAAACGCCTCAGTGAGAAATGCGAGGAGCATCCGACCAACACCGACCGAAGACTCGACGATATGCGGGATATATTTCTCATTCGTCTTGGGATCGAGATAAGAGAGGTCCACGCCTGAGAATTTGGAGTGCTGGGTCAGATCGTAATCCCCGCGCGAGTGGATACCCTCGAGTTCTTTGAAACCAAACGGAAATTTGTACTCGATGTCATAGGCCTCTTTGGCGTAAAACACAAGATTCTCATGCTTGTGCCAACGGAGATTTTCTTCCTTCATACCAAGATTGAGATAAAACTTCCATCGATATTCGCGCAGTTTCTCATACTCCACCATTTCCTGATCCGGCGTCGTGAAATACTGCATTTCCATCTGCTCAAATTCACGAGTGCGGAAGATAAATTGTCGAGCCGTAATCTCATTACGGAAAGCTTTCCCGATTTGCGCAATTCCAAAGGGAACCTTTACCCGAGCGGAATCGAGGACATTTTTGAAATTCACATAGATCCCTTGGCAGGTTTCGCCTCGGAGATACACCGGTTCCTTGGTCCAATCACCGGTAAAGTTTCCCAAATTAGACTGAACGAGAAGGTTGAATTTTTTTACATCGGTAAAATTCTGCTTCCCACATTTGGGACACTTGAGTTTTTCTCGATGTTCGTCGAAAAGACTGTTGATCTCTTCCTCATTCATTTTCTCATCGGCCGTAACACCGATTTCTTCCAAGAGATGGTCCACTCTGACCCGGGCGTGGCATTCCTTGCACTCAGCCAAGGGGTCAGCAAACCCATCCACATGACCACTCGCTTCCCAAATTTTTGGATGCATAAAAATGGCCGAATCGAGACCGACGATATCATCGCGATACTGGACCATATATTTCCACCATGCCTGTTTCAAGTTGTTGGCAAGTTCGACGCCGTAGGGACCCAGATCATAAATAGCCGCAAAGCCTCCGTAGATTTCTGAAGAGGGAAAAACAAAGCCACGCCGCTTGGCGAGTGAGACAATTTTTTCCATCAGATTTTCTTGATTTTCAGCCATGAGTATCTTGACAAAAGTGATAAAAAAAGCTATGGTAAAGCACTTCTTTAACAGACCAATAGCCGTATCCTACAGGGCTTTTACCGTTTTTTCAACCACGACAGGAGACGCGACGATGAAAGAAGTGCCGGCTGGAAACTATGAGAAGTTCGCTTTTATCAAGGCTGTCCTCGACGCGAAGGAGATCGATCCGAAGATGCTCGAGACGATCGTCAGGCAGTTCTTTGGCACTGTGCCGGGAGCTACGGACGCACTCAAACAGCATGACTGGCGGAAGTTGCAGTCGATCCTTTCCGCCAACCGTATGGTTCTCACGAACCAACTGCCCAGGAAAGTCGTCGCCGGTGTCGGACACACCCTCCCTCCCGAGCTGGGACTCGAGGCGGCCTGCATCGATCTCTCCAAGCGAGTCGAGCTCGAGCTCCACCTCTGGCTCCAGCAAGGAGCCACCTGCGAGTTCGGGAACTAGAGGACACCCCGGAGATTAGAAAAGACTCAAAGAGCGTACACCGTCACACGGCTTGTGCGCTCTTTTTTTATCCACGCAACTTCTCCATCAGGGAAAGATAGAAGCGCAGATTGTGGAGCGTCGCAAGTCGTCCGGCCAAGGGCTCCTCCATGGCAAACTGATGACGCAGATAGCTTTTCGTATACTCACGCAGAACTTTTACATCACTGTCGGCATCGATCGAGGAGAAGTCCTCTTTGAATTCTTCTGCGGTAAGATTCTTGGCCGTGTAAAAACTCCCGTCAGCATTCAAATCTTTTCCCGTCCAGTAAAAAAGTCGGCCATGCCTCCCCTCGCGAGTCGGGATAACACAGTCGAACATGTCTACTCCCGCCTCGACGGCCCTGACGATTTCCTCCGGCCGCCCCAAACCCATGAGATAGCGCGGCTTGTCCTCGGGGAGATACGGAAGAGTTGCGGCGAGAACATCCGGAAGCGTCTCGCGCGGCTCTCCGACAGCCACCCCGCCGATAGCGTATCCGTCAAAGCTTATCGCCGTAAGTTCGAGAGCGCTCTTTTTTCGAAGTTCGGGATAAAGAGAACCTTGTACGATGCCAAAAAGAAGCGGTCGTTTTTCGATTGGTACATTGGAAAGTTTTTTCTCAAAATGTTCTTTGGCGCGCTTGGCCCAACGCGTCGTCCGCTCGAGGGAGTTCAAAGCGTATTCTTCGGTGCAGGGATAGGGCGGACACTCATCCAAGACCATCACGACATCCGAGCCGAGATTCAATTGGATGTCAATGGATTTTTCCGGAGAGAGAAAATACTTATTGCCATTGGTCGGATCGATGAATTCCACACCCTCCTCAGTGATCTTGACTCCGTTCACGCCAAAGCGCTCACCGGCTCGAGCCCCGAGAGAGAACACCTGAAAGCCGCCCGAATCAGTAAGGATGGGCCCGTTCCAATTCATGAACGCATGAAGATCACCGGCACGCGAGATGAGTTCGTCCCCTGGCCGAAGCCACAAGTGATAAGTATTGCCAAGGATGATCTCAGCTCCCAATGAGCGCAGATCTTCGTTTGTCATGTGCTTGACCGCGCCACGGGTTGCGATTGGCATAAAAAACGGAGTCTGTATCACTCCGTTCCTTGTTTGGAGCGTCCCGCTCCTTTTTTTCTCTTTTCGCTCGGTAATCGTGAACATGAGGGTGTTTAGTTCGCCGTCGGCGGAACATCGGTAGCCTGGACAGCTCCATTGAGGGCACCTATAGTCGGATCCTCAAAAAGGCTCGTGGTTTTTTCCCTAGCTTCAACGCGCACATCCCGATTGGCATAACCATCTTTTCCGGTAAAGATTGCCCCCTTGAGGAGCGAAGCCTCCTTACCCTCCTGATTGGCGCTTGGGGTAATACCTACTTGGAAAATGATCTCTCGAAGATTGGCACTCCCTATTCCAAGCGTTCCTACTTCCCAAGAAAGCTCACCCGTTCGGTCATTAAAGGAAATCGTCTCCCTGTCGCCGGAGCGCGTTCCAATGTAGCGCACATTCCCTGGGAACGCAATGGAAAGTCGCCCGCCAAGAATGTCATTGGTGGGGCTCGAAAGATAGGCGTGAAAAGTATAGGTGGTTTCCTTTCCGACCTGCGGCGGAAGCGGACCAGTGTTGCTCATCGAACTGTCCGTATAGTAGCCGGCCAAGTCAAGCCTGACGGGTGAGATCACTTTCACGCGTGTGGTATTACTCGCGATCACTTTGTTGGCGCCAATCGGGGTAGGCACATCGGGACTATCGATGCGGGCGATCGTTTCTATGGAAAGATTCTTTTGGCCGGCTGGGAAAGATTTTTTCACTGGAATGGAAAAGTGTACCTCTCCACTTTCACCCGGCTCAAGACGCGAGAGCTTGGCAAGATCCGAGCCCCGGAAAAGCATTTGCTTCTTGGCTGCGCTGTACGCCCCAAGCGGAAGCTCCAGCCGGCTCATTTCGAGATAGGTCGTATCGAAGTCCACGGTCAGTATGAGGTCGCGTAGCCCCAAGTCGCCATCATTCTTAAAGGTTATGGTGTAATTCAAGCTCTCATTCGGATTGGCGCTCGCCTCAGTAATTCCATTGACTGACTGATAGATCGAAAGGGGCGAAGCCACGATCCGCGTATTTTTTTCTCCTTCAGCAAAAGACAGGAAGCTCCCGTCACCCTGGGGCTTGCCGAGCCGGACAAAAAACTTTTTGACATCATTTTTGGCACCCGAGATCGTTCCGCGAATCGCTATCTTTCCCGAGTCTCCGGAGGCGATGTTGCCGACATACCAGGAGCGCTCACCTTCCGATGGCTTGGGAGTGGATTCGGTAAAATGGAATCCGTCCGGGTATTCAACTTCGAGTCGCATATTGTCCAATCCATCGCCGCTGTCATTCTTGTAGGTAATGGCATACTCGATCGTCTGATCATTCCCCACCTGAAGCGGAGCGTCGACATCAAGCGTCACGGGAGAGCTCCCTACTGCGACTGTCCACTGTGCGCTCGTATCGTAGCGACTCGAAACTCCCTTGGGCGCAAAGCGAAGCACCACCTGGAAGGCGCCGATCTGATTCTGAAAAGCATGAAAGGTTCCACGAAGCTCCACCGTCCCCTTGGTACCGGAAGCGATCTTTCCGAGGGAGAGCTCGGCTCGAGCCTCATTCTCCTCCCAATTCGTCCCCGCCTCCATCCGGAAGGAGCTCGGATGATTCACGATGAGCGTCACATCCTCAAGATCCATCCAGTTTTTGTTCTCGTACATGACCTTGAAGGTGACAAGCTCGTTGCTCTCCACATCCTTGGGGCCCGTCTCCGAAACGATCACTTTGTCGGTAGAGAAAAGCATGACGCGCGAACGGAAAACCACTCCGCTTACGAGAAGGATAAGGGCTATGCCGCCCAGAATAAGGGCTATTTTCCTCCGGCGTGCGATCTTAGGATTGACGATGACCGGCTCTATTTTTTCTTCACTGATGCCAAAGGAGCTTTCCGTCCAGTTGGTCTCTGGCGTCTTCGGGGTATGCGGCAAAGCCTTGTCCGAGACAGGCGTCTCAGGCGTGAAAGGTAGGCTTTTCCCGAGATCGGCCGATTTGAATTCGCGATCGTGAACTTCTTCGTTTAGTTTTTCGAGAGACATGGGGTTGTTTTTTCCTTTAGTGTAGCAAAATGATGGCTTTGAGACAAAAAAGCGCCCTGGGTTGTAGCCCAAGGCAGGAGGATGTCTGGAACTTCAAAATCTCAAGAAAGTCTGAAAACTGGCCTTATCGATCCGGAGTAGTCGTTCGCCGTCACATATGAAAGGTGTTTGTGAATGGGATGGAAGGCCGGAACGAGGTCAAGCCACCCAAGATCACAACGATCCCGCGATTCAGCCTCAAGGGCCGTCTTTTCGGAATTCACATCCTTACTCTCAGATGTCACATAAGGCAACGGGATGAGAGCGGAACAGCTCGGACAGGGCTTCCTTGTTTTTTCATCATCCCCAAGGAAAAATGCCTGTTCTGATACGGTCACGAGGATAGAGAATCCCGGGGGCGAGAATATGACTCCCCGCTTGCAAATCACGCAGTGGCAGGAGAAAGATCCGTGAAGAATTTCAAAACGAAAAAATATTTCGCTTTCACTTCTCATGGTCGCCTCCAGAGGGAAGGTACTGCCTTCGTTCTACGCCTCCAGGAGATGACTGTCAACGCCAATGAAAAAGGGTAGAGCTAGGCCCTACCCTCGAATTCTTTCGGATCGTCCTCGGCAGAGTCGATCTGTCTGGTCAGCGTATCGGCAAGTTTCACATTCTCAGCCGACAAGACGATTCTCACGAAGGGAAACCACTCGTCGATGTCCGGTGCCTTGGCGATCTGTACCGTCAGTGAACGGGTCTCTGTCTCCGTTTCACCGCGACTCTTGAATATCTTCGGAATATTGATGGTTCGATGACAGTCCCAACACAAATCAGACTTGGAAATGTCTCCGACCAGAAAGGTTTCCTTCTTCCATCGACAAAAAAGAAAGTAGGCGAGGACATTGAATACTTCGCGGTTGCAATTGCCACACTCCATGACAATCAACTTTCTCTCTGCATGAATCTTCAAACGAACGGGTCGGGACATGACACTCTCCCAGGAAAGTACGATGAAGCCACCATATGCCCAGCGACTGCTTTCGTCAATGTTTCACCCACTGGAGAAAAACTTTGCGAAAGCGCGAGATCTGCGCCAGGTCCTTGGGTTCAATAGAAAGCTTCTCAATTTTTTCTATCGGTTGAGTGGAGAAAAGCCTGAGGAGTTTGACGGCATTCTCATTCATGGGCGTCGCGTCCCCAGCTTCGCGCATTCCATTTTCGCAAACGACTCCGCCGGCGCTCGGCGAAACGCCAAAGTGCTCCCCCTTCTCAAGCTTCTCTCCTGTGACGACGCAATGCGTAAGTTCGAGCTGGTAACCAAGGTGATTGAGGAATTGGAAAAAGAAAGTTTCGGTAATGAGGGGAACCTTGTCGCTTTTCTTGGCACGGACCGCCGCATTGACCGTCGAGAGGAATGAGCGAAGCAATTGATACAACTTTTCGTCTGCTTCCTCGAGGTCGACGAGCTCATCGAATTTCCTGACCGCTTCCAGGACCGAGGCGAGGGTCGCATAGTCGGAGCGGAGTTCGGCAAAGCTATTTTCGAGGATGGCACCGGCTACTTTCCCCGTGCCCCGCGTCCGGACCACCATGATCTCGGACTCAGAAAGCGTCTCAAGCGAGCTCGCGAGCTTGGCCTCGGGCTTCCTCACGCCCTTGGCAACGGTCTGGATCTTCCCCGCTTCGCGCGTATAGAAAGTATAGAGGCGGTCTGTTTCCCCCACTTTGCGCTTCTTCAAAACGATTCCCGTATAGCGATAGTCCACAATATAAGACTAAAGAAGCTTCAAATAATCCAGTGCTAGATACCCAAGCTCGACATCGGTCATACGACCAGATCGTAAGTGCTCCCGAAACTCTCCCAAAGTCAGAAGTTTTGGTTCAATCAACTCTCCATTATCTTCCAGCTTGGGATCAGCCACCTTCTCACAATCAATCACCACAAAAACATTCTTCCTGTATGTAGCATAAGCACTCGGAAGGATAGACCCAACATATTCTGATTTCCCGCGATAACCCGTTTCTTCCAAGAGCTCTCTTTCAATAGCTGTTTGCAGGTCTTCGCCTGACCGAGAACCACCCCCTGGCATCTCAAGAAGAACCTCTGCCGGTCCAGGACGAAATTGTTTCGCCAAGATTACTTCTTGATTTTTGGTTAGCGCCAGGCATGCTACTGAATCATGGCCTTTATTGAGATAAAAAATCGCCTCTCCTCCTTGCGGAAGAAGATAAACCCGCTTCTCAACTCCTCGTCCATATTTACTGAAAACTTCCTCTCGTGAAAGTTCTTTCCAATTACTAATGCTCTCCGTCATACCCTTTTCAAAGCAAAGGTAAAGTCTTCGCCTTCAAGTTTCACAGTTTCGGTGTACTCAGCGTCAGAAAGTTTTTCATTCTTCACTTCCGTCGCTAAGACCTCTTTCGCTATGAGTTCTTCAAATTTCTCAAAAACTTTTTCTTTCCTTTCGTATCCGAGCACGATTCGATCTTCGACATTGAAGCCCGCCTTCTTCCGGCCTTCTTGGATAGCGCGGATGATTTCCCGCGCCTCCCCTTCGAGCTTCAGTTCGGGAGTGATCTCTAAATCGAGTGTTGGGTTACCAAATTCAACAGAGGGATCAAATTCGACTTCTTTTACATTTAGTTCCTTCATTAAGACATCGGTAAACTCTCTAAAAAGCCCTGCGTTTCTCTTCTTGACTTTCTCTAACTCAGGTAGATTTATCTTTACTTTTGAAAGTGGTTGTCTCACTTTAATTTTATTTTTAGCCCTTTGCTGGAGCGCGGCACTCACAGTTATACGGATACCTTTCATTAACATAACAAGCGTCTCACCGTTATCCACGGGGGAAATAACACTTTTTTGAGGATAATTTGCAAGATGCACAGATGTTTTTCCGGTTAAATTCTTGTAAATTTCCTCCGAAATGAATGGCGTGAATGGAGCCATGATCTTTGAAAGAATTACCAGCACTTGGTGAAGAGTGGTGTATGCATTTTCCTTGTCTATATCATCCTCGTTTTTCCAAAACCTATTTCTATTTAAACGTATATACCAATTAGACAGATTATCAATAAACTTTTCTATCTCACTCGTTGCCGCATATACATCGTAGCTATCTAGGCGAATAATAACGGAGTTAATTAGGTCGTGTAGCTCAGCTAAAATCCATTGATCAAAATAATTTTCCGATACAGCTGATTTATACTCTCCTTCGTGCTCAAGTTTCGGCTGCCAATTATCAATTGATGTATATGTAACAAAGAACGAGTATGAATTCCAAAGCATACGGAAAACGCGGTTCATGACATCCCTCATCCCTTTCACATCAAATCTCTTCGGAAGACCTGGCTGATTGATCGAGAAAAGCATCCAGCGCAATGGATCAGCTCCAAACTCATCAAACATCTGGAACGGCTCGATGACATTCCCTTTGGATTTCGACATCTTTTTCCCCTGGGCATCGAGAATGTGTCCCAGGCAAATGACGTTCTTGTAGGCATTGCCCGTAGACACCACCCCAGCTTGATTCAAGAGTGTTGCTATAGCGTGAAGCGTATAGAACCAGCCACGCGTCTGGTCAATGGCTTCGGAAATATAGTCGGCCGGAAAGTATTTTTCTTCTTCAATCTTCTTCGTGTCCTCATCTACATGATTGGGGTAGGAGAACTGCGCGAGAGGCATGGCACCCGAGTCAAACCAGACATCCATCACTTCGGAAACGCGCTTCATCCTGCCTTCGCCGCATGAGCACGCCCAGGTAATATCATCGATATAGGGCTTGTGAAGATCAGGAAGCTCTTTTCCGGAACGTTCCTTCAGCTCTTTTTGAGAAGAAATAACCTCTCGCATCCCACATTTTTCACATGTCCAGATGGGCAAGGGCGTTCCCCAGTAGCGTTCGCGCGAAATCGCCCAGTCTTTTACGCCCCGGAGCCATTCACCAAACCGGCCTTCTTTGATGTTCTCTGGTACCCAATTAATTTTTTCATTGTTCTCAAGAAGTTCCTTTTGAAGTGAGCTCATCCGGATGAACCATGATGGCTTGGCAAAATAAATAAGCGGGGTATCACATCTCCAGCAAAACGGATACTCATGCTCATACTTTTCCTTGTCGAAAAGCAATCCTTTCTGAGCCAGATATTTGATAATGGCCACATCAGTCGCTTCTGGATTATCCTTGGGCTTAGCGAGCATCCCAGAAAAATTGATCACCTTCGGGTCAAATATTCCATCAGCGTGAACATGCGTAATAACAGGAAGCTTTTCTCTCTTGGCAAGTTCCATATCATCTTCACCGAAAGCAGGGGCCTCATGTGCGATCCCTGTTCCTGTATCGATCGTCACAAAATCCGCATGATAAATCTTCCAGCCATTTTCGTGGTTTGAAAGCGACGCATCGTTCACATAATAATCAAAGGGCGATAGATAGGAACGGCCCAAGAGCTCCCCCCCCTTGTACTCCGCTACAACTGTGTATTCTTCGTCTCCGAAGACATCTTTCAGCCTCGCTTTCGCTACAATAAAGCGCACCTGTGGCCCCGTGCCTTCATCTTTCTTCTCGACAGTTACATAATCAATATTCTTATTAACGGCAAGAGCTACATTTCCAGGAAGTGTCCACGGCGTCGTCGTCCAGGCCAAGAGAGAGGTTTTCACCGACTCATCAGGAAGCTCAAATTCAACCGTCACCGCCAAATCTTTAACGAGTTTATATCCTTGCGCCACTTCATGGGACGAGAGGGCGGTGCCGCAACGGTAACAATACGGCATCACTTTGTGGCCTTTGTAGAGAACCTCCTGATTATCAATTTTAATTTTGGCAATTTGAGCCAGTTGCCACCAGACGGACTCTATATATTCGTTTTCATAAGTGACATAAGGATGCTCCATGTCCACCCAATACCCCATGCGTCGCGTTAGTTTCTCCCATAGGTCACGATATTCCCAGACGGATTTCTTGCACTCTTCATTGAATTTGATGATACTCGCCCGCGCGTCTCCAGGGACGATGTTTTCAATGTCCTGTTTGTTCTTGAGACCAAGAGCTTTCTCAACCTGAAGCTCCACCGGGAGGCCGTGGGTGTCCCAACCGGCTTTCCGTTCGACACAAAAACCTTGCATGGTCTTATAGCGCGGAATAATGTCTTTGAAAGAGCGCGCGAGGACGTGGTGCAGTCCCGGCTTTCCATTGGCCGTCGGTGGGCCCTCGTAGAAGACAAAATCTCCTGCCGGCGCATCCTTGGCCACCGATTTCTCAAAAATTTTCTCTGCATCCCAAAACCGGAGGATTTCTTCCTCGAGCTTCGGTAAACTTTGTTTGGGATCAACTTTTTGGAACATATTCTTCGGTCTTATCTCGTGCTACTAGCATACACGAGCCTTTCTCGGGGTACCACCCGCCGCTCCCCTCGGCCCGCTCGGAGCCCATTCCCATGAGCTCGCCATACATTTCTTGGAGCGGATCCCCGTGCGAGACGATGACAATGTTTTTGCCGGTAAAGCTCTCACTCGTGACCTGGAGAAACCCCCTGATGCGCTCTCGAATGTCGGCATACCCCTCGATCCCCTCTTCCGGAAGACCGGCGAGACGCCCGCCATGCTCTTTCATAAAGTCGAGAAAAAGATCGAGCGTCTTCCCCTCAAAATCTCCAACCTTGGCTTCGGTTAGTCGTACATCAAAAGAGAGCGGGACATCAAGGGTTTTTTGAATGATCTCGGCTGTTTCCTTGGCACGGAGAATCGGCGAAGCGACAATGAAATCGATATTTTGATCGGCGAGATACTCCCCCGTTTGCGCCGCCTGTCCTCTCCCACGAGCCGTGAGGGGATACTCGGGCTTGCCGGTCACCGCGTCGAGAATATTCCGGACATTATTCTCCGCCTCTCCGTGACGAACGAGAAAGTAAGAATTGTGGCTATATTGATCGACCATAGGTTTGACTCAGAGTGCGGATGAGATGCATGAGATCGATGCCGAGTGCGACCACCACGACGAAGATGAACACGCTCACAATCTTGGCGGCAAACATGAAAATCTCAGTATCAATAGGTCGCTTTTTTTTGGGCATCGCGCTTGAGCTTTCAGTCTTTTACATCTTCTCCGGAGCGGCGATACCCATGAGGCGCAAACTCTCGGCAAGTACTGTCTTTGTCGCACGAATGAGAGAAAGGCGCGCTTCGGAAAGCTCGCGATTGGCCTCATCGACAACTTGGCAATCCACATAAAAGGAATGAAGCCGGTCCGCGAGACGAATCGCATACTGCGGGAGCGGATGAACTAGGAGGTCTTCGGCCATCGTCTCAATAAGCTCAGGAAAAGCGAGGAGTTCACGGAGAAGGATGCGCTCCTTGGGATGCGTGAGGAGAGACAGGTTCTCCAGACTAGGATTCATTTCTTTCTCTTCGGCTTTACGGAGGATCGAGGCAAGGCGAGCATGCGCATACTGCACATAATAGACGGGGTTTTTCTCCGAGCGCTCCTCGGCCAGTTCCAGATCAAAGTGCATGTGCGTATCGGGGCTGTACATGAGGAAAAAGAAGCGGGCCACATCATGGCCGACCGTCTCGATCAGTTCCTCAATGGAAACGACATTTCCTGCTCGCTTGGACATCTTTACTTCCTGGCCATCCTTCATGAGTCGAACCATCTGAACAAGAATGAAATTAACTCTCCCTTTAAAGCCTAAAGCTTTAGCAGCGGCTTTAAATCTCCCTACATATCCATGATGATCGGCGCCCCAGGTTTCGATAAATTCCGTAAAACCCCGCTCCATTTTGTTGAGGATATAACCGCAGTCTGAAGCAAAATATGTTTTCGTTCCGTCTCCTTTTACCAAGACACGATCTTTGTCATCGCCAAATTCAGTTGTCTTAAGCCAGAGCGCCCCTTCTTTTTCGTAGGTCAATTTTTTCTCCTTGAGTATTTCGAGGGCGCGCTCGACAAAACCCTCTTCGATAAGCTTCTTTTCTGAAGTCCACTCGTCAAACTCTACTCGCATGACATGCTCTACGGTGGGCTTGATAAAATCTTCCAAAACAACGCGAGAGGATTCCAGAGCAAGCGCATCGAGAGATTCTTTGAGATTCACTTTCTTCCGAAGCTCCTCGATGTAATCACCCGTATAAACTGCTCCACTGTCCTGCAAGACGCTGTGAGCCAGCTTGAGAGTCTGCTCCCCCGCATCATTCACATAGTATTCATTGGTCACCTCGTACCCGGACTTCCGAAGAACCTGCGACAGAGTATCAGCAAAAAACCCGCCGCGGCCATTTCCTACGGTGAGCGGCCCTGTCGGATTGGCAGAAATAAATTCATTGTTCACATTTTCTCCATCGCCTCGCATGGAATTTCCAAAATGCTCTTTTTCTTTGATAATATGCGCGAGTGTTTCGGCGAATGCTTCTTGGGAAAGATAGAAATTGAGGTGTCCCGGTCCGGCGATCTCCACACGCTCCACTTCCGGAAGAACGAACATGCTCTTTATAAGTTCGGCAATCTCACGCGGCGGTTTACCCGTTTTTTTGCTGAGAACAAGAGCGACATTGGTCGTGTACTCACCAAACTGGTCATCCTTGGGCCGGACAATTTCAACTAGAGGAGTGTCGTGCCCGGGGAGTCTCCCTGAGTGCATGAGCCCCTCCAAAGTTTTCCTTAAAGCCGAGGCAATTTTATGCTTCATGCTCCCAATTTTAGCCCAAAAAAGCCAAAAAGTGAAGACTCTTTTTTTGTTTTATCTTTTTCAGCCTTCCAAAAATTTATCGACTCTGAGCCGTGAGGAGACTGTACAAAACATCGTTTCTGTTGTATAGTTTTAATTCGCAATAATTGCGATATGAAGCCATTTTTGCGATAGTAAAGAGTATGAAAGACATTGCCAGGAACAAAAGAGCCGGATATGATTATGCCCTCGAGGACCACTACGAGGCCGGCTTGGCGTTGACCGGAGGCGAGGTCAAGAGCGTCAAAACGGGCCACGCGAGCCTCAAGGGTGCCTTTGTCTCAGTCCATGGCAATGAACTCTACCTGACCAATGCTCTCATCCCCCGTTACCGCCATGCGAGCGTCAAAATCCACCACGACGATACCCGTTCCCGGAAGCTCCTCCTTCGGAAGCGCGAGATCCGTTCTCTCATCGGAAAAGCCCGCACGGAAGGCTTGACATTGGTGCCTATTCGCTTGTACACTAAGAGGCATCTTGTAAAGCTTGAGTTCGCCGTGGGTCGGGGGAAAAAGACTTTTGACAAGCGCTTTTCGCTCGCCAAAAAGGAATCCAAACGGCGCATCGAACGCGCCCTCAAGGAACACTAAACCATCGCGCTCGCACTACTTTCGAAAAGCGTTGCGGGCGGGGTTGTCTAGACTCGACAGCATGCACTTTCACAATACGCAAGCCGATCTTGAGAGTATGATCGTAAAACTCGCTCTCACGATGATAAATGCAAATTTCATCACCAAAGCCAAGAACGCATTCGCTTCGGCGTTTGCTCCTTCTTTCGCTTTTGCCCGCGCCTAATATTGGTGTGAGCCATCGGACTCCTCATTCTCGATAGGGAATTTCCGGTGCCAAATAATCGAGACGCCGCCCGTGATTTCATTTTCTTTTCATGAAGCGTCGTATGCAAAAGAAGAAAGTTCTTGAAGATTTTGTGCGCTTTCTACTTCATGGACTTACACAAAGCACACTAAGCTTGTAGACTATTTTGGAAAAACATGACTGGACATGGGTGCAATTCCCATCAACTCCACTTGAGAAATTAAGTTACTCCCTTGAGAAGAAGGAGACACCACCGTCCAAAGCCGAAGCCGCTCGTCAAGCATCGGTATAAGATCAATGAGCAGATCCTGGCTCCCCAGGTCGTGGTTATTGACGAGGCAGGCGAGAATTTGGGCACCATGCCCCCCGCCGAAGCCACCGCAATCGCCAAGGGAAGAGAGCTCGATCTCGTCGAAGTCTCTCCCCAGGCGGTTCCTCCGGTCTGCCGCATCACCGATTACGGCAAGCTCCAGTACCACCAGGCCAAGCAGGCTCAGCAAGCCAAGGCCAAATCGAAAAAAGTGGAGACTAAGGGCATCCGCCTTGGCTACCGGACCGAGAAACACGATCTCTTTTTCAAAAAAAACCAGGCCGAGAAATTCATGGGCAAAGGCCACAAGATCAAGATCGAAATGATCCTCCGCGGCCGTGAGAAGGCCATGGGTGAGAAGGCGAGAGAGAATCTCATGAGCTTTCTCAAGAGCCTCACCATCCCCTATCGCACGGAAGAGCAGATCACCCGTGGACCGAGAGGTTTCAGTGTCCTCATCGCCCCAGAATAAATCAAGCCATAAACTCCATCTATGAAGCAGAAAACGAAGAAGTCCGTCGCCAAGAAGATCAAGGTGACCGGCCGGAAGAAACTCCTCCACCGCGGTACCGGACAAAATCATTACAACTCGCGCGACACGGGAAATGCTACCCGGGCCAAGCGTCGAGACCTCGGCCTCTCCAAGACCGATACCGCCAATATCAAAAGAGCTCTCCCCTACGCCTAAAGTAATTCAAATATAAAAAATCAAAAGTAAAAATATTGGTGTCCACAGAGCGGACTCAAAAGTTTTCCATTTTGATATTTAATCTTTACAGTTGATCGTATGACCAGAGTCAAGCGTGGCGTCATGACCAAAAAGCGCCACAAGAATATTTTGAAGAAGGCCAAGGGTTACCGCTGGGGCCGAAAAAAGCTTTTCACCAAAGCTAAGGAAGCCATCATCAAGGCTGGCACCTATGCCCGCCGCGACCGGCGCAACAAGAAGCGCACCTTCCGAAGCCTCTGGATCGTCCGGCTGAACAATGGTCTCCGTGAGAACGGTACCACCTATCGCGCTTTCATCGCCCTCCTTAAGAAGAAGAATATCACTCTCGATCGCAAGGTACTCTCTGAGCTCGCGGCTGAGAATCCAAAGATCTTCGCCAAGTTCGTGGAATCAGTGAAGTAATTCTTCCTCAAAGAAAAACGACCCATCTCGGGGCCGTTTTTTTTATCCAAGAAAAGAATTTTTTAGCGTAGCTCTTGAGGCACCACGGTTTGAGCTTCGACTATCCCTGGAAGATTTTTTTCAGCCGAATGGAGAATCATGATAAAACTCCCAACCGCCACCAAGACGATTAAGAGATATGCTACGACATTACTAACGCATTCTTCAAACATATCTCTCACGATACCAAAAACCCTTCCGAGAGGGAAGGGTTTGGAGCATTCAATTGAAAACGATTACTGAAGATATTTTTCAATGGTCGTCTTGAACTGAGCATATGGCTGGGCTCCGACGACGAGTTCTCCCGTCACATTCCCCTGAGCATCGAGCTTGCCGATGACGAAGGACGGGGTTCCGGAGACACCGGCGGCTTGGCCAGCGCTTGAATCCTTAGCGATCTCATCCTTGTACTTTTCGCTCGCGGCACACTGGTTGACGCTCGCGGCGTTGACACCTACTTGCTTCAATATCTCATCGAGCTTTCCTTCAGGCAGTCCTTTGCCATTGGCTTGGGTATTGGTGAAGTAGAGCTTTCCAAAGGCAAAGTAGCCCGCGTCCCCCTTCACCTCTTTCACGCAATTAGCGAGTTCGGCCGCTTTGCTCGCAACCGGCTCATGGAAAGGCAATGGGTAGTCGCGGAAAGAAAGGACAGCCTTTCCAGTATCCACAAAGTCCTTCACGATCTGATCATAGGTCGTCGAGTGGAATTGTTTACAGAAAGGACACTCATAGTCGCTGAATTCCACGATGGCCACCTTGGCCTTGCTCTTATTCCCCAAAATTGGATCGTCATCGAGGGAGACAACTCCTGATTTCACCTGCGTGTTCCCTGGCTGAGTCGGCTGCTGCGCCGCAGTCGGAGCAGTCGCGTCGGTTCCAAGTGTCCCCGTCTTCGGCTTCACCGAAACAAGTACGCTCGCGGCGACAATGAGCGCTCCCAATAAAACGGCCCCCGCAACGATCCATGCACCCCGCTCTTCCTGGCAGTTGCCGCAGTTTCCGTGCTCACGACTCACGCCGTGGACACCTTCTTTCACTCCTTCATCCATAAGAAAAAATAAAACGATTTACGCTCTTCAGTATACAAAAGAATTCGCCCCCTGGCGAGGTTTTCCCCAGAATAAGGGCTTACCCTAGCTTTTAGAGGGTCTCTCAGGAGGAAAAACAACCGGTTTGACAGTGGATTGGTGATAACTTCGATACCGGAGGGAAACAAGTTCGATCGCGCGACGAAGCGGCGGAAAGAAATTCTTCCAGGCGAGAAGCTTGAGAAACGCATAGGAGCCGATGAGGGAGAGTGCCCCGAGGAGAGCCGAAGGATCGATAATCGGCCGCATCGTACGGCCGCCTTCGTACATTTTGTGAAAGACAGCGAAGGCGAACAGAACATAGACGATACGATGGAGTCGCTTCCAATTCTTTCCGAGTATCCGATTGGAAAATTCATTGGATGTGAGGAGGAGAGGCAGTGTCAAAAAGAATGCCACAATACCGAAAAGGATCCGGCTTTCGATGCCGAAGATGTTTCCCGGAAGATATGGGGCGATAATCAAGGCGTACCACATGGGATCGATGAGAAAACCCACCCCGTGGATGATGATGAGATAGGCAAAGAGAATGCCGAGCTGTCTCCGGAAACCCATCAGGAGAAAGAGAAAGCGCATCCGGAAGATTTTGGAGAGCGGGCTCAGGAAAAGAATAACAAAGAGAAGATTGAGACCTTGTTCTCCAAAGCTCCGCCGATACTCCGGAAAGAGAAGGCCAAAAAGGGTGAGGTGAGCGATAACCAGTAAGGCTCTCTTGATGCCGCCCATGTACTCCATAAGGAAGCGAGAGAGGCCGTCATGGAGACGAAATGAGAGAACGAGAAGAAGATCGATTGTTTTGAGAAAAGTTTCCATAGTTATTGTTACCAGGGTTCAATGACCTGAGGTTTTTTTGTTGGAGCAGTCAAAGTTTTTTGCTGAGTGGTTGCGTCTTGGAGGCATTTATTCAGTTCTTCTGACGGGGTAAACCCACACTCCCCACTCGGCTGCCGCCGGCACTCAGCCTTTTGATTGCAAGCATAGCTCTCGGACCATTCGCAGGTACTCACAAAATCTTCTTTTTCTGTACAGAGTTGTCCACTACACCCTGCCCGATAGCACTCCTTCGTAAGAGGAACAGAAATGGGCGGCGCTTCTGAAGGAAGGGTTGACGGTTTCTCCGGAACAGATCGGAAAAACCAGAGCGCCACGAAAGAAAGGAGGATTACCTCAACGGCCCCGAAGAGATAAATAAGTTTCAACTGTGGGTTCATGGCAAAAAGTCATCACTCTCCCCCATGATAGCGATGACGAAAGAATGTGACAAACGGAAGGCTCACAAAAAACGATTTCCGCATGCTATTATAGAGAAAAAGCCCATGGAATCTGGAGAAGTAAACGCCCGTCCATCGGAGGGTGAGCCGCTTATTGTAGTGGATAAGTTGCGTATCCTCTACAATCAGGGAAAATCCAACGAAACTCGCGCACTCGAGGAGACCAACTTGAGCATTTATCCGCACGAATATGTGATTATTTTTGGGCCGTCCGGCTGCGGAAAATCCACTCTCCTCTACTCCATCTCCGGCCTCCAATCAGCCACTTACGGCGATGTCTACATCAAGGGAAAATCGATTTCCAAGATGACCCAAAAGGAAGAGCTTGAACTCCATCAGAAGGAGATCGGGATGGTTTTTCAAGCATTCTATCTTATTCCCTCACTCGATATTCTCGACAATGTTTGCCTCCCTCGTGTCTTTCTGGGTGAGTCTCCGGCTATCCGCCGACGAGACGGGCTCCAGCTTCTTCGTCGTTTCTCGATCGCCGAGCAGGGCGACAAGATGCCGAGCCAGCTTTCGGGCGGACAAAAACAACGCGTCGCCATCGCCCGTTCGCTCGTCAATAACCCGGACATCATTCTGGCCGATGAGCCCGTCGGAAACCTTGACTCCGAGTCCGCTCAGAATGTGTTGGATATCTTGAAGGAACTCAATGATGTCGACAAAAAGACCATCATCATGGTGACGCATAACCCCGAACATCTCGTCTACGCCGATCGCGTCATCCACATGAAAGACGGCCGCGTCATCAAAGAGCAGGTCTTCAGGGAAAAGCGCCCCGTCGTTAAGGAAAAGAAGATGGAGGACTTCCTCGAGGAAGAGGGTGGTGAGGACAGTGAGCTCAAGCTCCTCATGAGCTCTTTCAAAAACCTTCTCCCTCAGCAAGTGGACATGCTCCTCATTCCTTTCAAGGCGAAACAGCTCCTCGCTCATCTCCTCTCCGAACTCAACGAAGAGCAGGTTTCCATGGCTGAGGCCTTCCTCAAAGAACTCCTTTTCAAGAATATCGATCCGCCGACCTTTGAGACCCGCCTCGACCTCGATCTCGAACAAGGCGGTGCCGGTTGGAACAAGCTCCGGGCCAAAGCGTTCAATGTGCGCGTACAAAATGTTCTCAACATCACGCAGTCATTACGCACCAGTCCTGACGAGGGCTCGGCACTTCTCACGGAGTACCTCACCCGCCTCTTCCACCTCACCTTCTCCGATGAACAGAAGCTCCGTATGCAAGCGTCCATGAAACTCCGCCTCGAGAGCGCTATTGGCCAGATCGAACTGGCCCGGAAACTCGATAAGTCAGTCCTCCAGGGTGGCGTCGGTCTCCGAAAGGACACCGTGGAACGCGTCACTCGCGAAGTCGAGATCATCATGCTTCTCAAATACTCCTAAGGTATGCGCTTTTTCGACATCCTGAAACTTTCCCTTCGTATGTTCAAGGCCCGCACCATGCGGACCCTCCTCACGGTGCTCGGCATGAGCGTCGGCATAGCCGCCATCATGTTCCTCGTGTCGTTCGGCTACGGCCTCCAGCGCACCCTTCTCGAAAAGATTACTACCTCGGATGCCCTCGTCTCGCTCGATGTAACCAGCGGCAAGGAAGAGGTCGTCTCATTAAACCAGGCAACCATTGAAAAGATCAAAAATATCCCGAATGTCGTCGACATCATCCCCGCTCTTGAGGCTTCGGGTCAGGGGAAATTCGGTTCGATTACGCTCGATGTTTCTACCGTATCGACCGCTCCCAGTTTCCTTAAGAGCGAAGGTCTCAAGATAGAGGAGGGGCGCCTCTTTGACCCAGGAACTCGCCGAGATGTCGTCATCACCGCTGGCATTGCCAAGGTCTTCAACGCGACTCCTGAAGAAATGCTTGGCCGCACTATTTCTATGACCTTTTTCCAGGGGGAGACTGCCACCAATCGCGGGAAAAGTGTCGACCTCGGAGAGCCCTTCACAATCGTCGGGGTGGCTCAGGGAGAGGACAACATCGTCTACATCCCCCTTGATTCGCTCGGAAGCTTCCCTATCGAGAGTTATACCAAGCTCAAAGTAAAGTGT
>JBDTWF010000023.1:0-2541 GCA_040006815.1 Candidatus Moraniibacteriota bacterium
GACTCCCGGCGACCTCCGCGTCGTCGCCCCCTTCAACGCCCAGGTCAACCGCCTGCACGACGCACTCGAATCGCGACGCGTCCCCGTCGGCACGGTGGACAAGTTTCAGGGCCAGGAGGGCGCCCTCGTCATCTACTCGATGGCCACATCGCGCCCCGAAGACGCCCCACGAGGCATGGAGTTCCTTTACGATCTCAACCGCTTGAACGTCGCGACGTCGCGCGCACGTTGTGCCTGCATTCTCGTGGCCAGCCGGCGGCTGCTCGAGCCCGGCTGTAAGACGCCGGGGCAGATGCGGCTCACGAATGCGATGTGCGCCTATATCGAAAATACTCACTGAATTCAGGTGTCGAGAAGGAGAGTGTGATGGCAAAGAGTGTCTCGGAGAAAGACATCAAGACCGCTTGGGAGGTCTTCGCTCCGAAGTATGGTGGGCAAAAGGAAGACTACTTCGCGCCCGTCTACCTCGCGAGGGAATTCGGGGGCGCGACGGAGGATTACATCGGTGAGGCTGCGTTTGGGAATAACGACTTTGGTCTCGACGCCTTTCACATTGACCGCGAAAAGCGGAACCTCTATCTCTTTCAATTTAAGTGGTCGGCGAACCACAACCTCTTTAAAGAGTCCTTGAAGCGCCTCGTCGAGCACGGAATGGAACGCGTATTCGGAAACCCACATGGCCTCAAAGAAGAGAACGCCTTCCTCGGCCGTCTACGCGCAACGCTATTTGAGGATCAGGCGATCATTAAAAGAGTGATGGTGGTATTCGTTTTCAATGGCGAACCAGAAACGGCCGAAAAGAGCGCTGGTCTCGATGCGTTGCGGGAGCGCCTCGAATCGCAGAAGCACCTGATCAACGAGTATTTCGGAGAAAGCCAGGCGGTTGATCTGGCGTTTGAGTTTCGGTCCAACGAAACCAAGGGCAAATCGGCGACGCACATCAAGAAGACCCATCGCTACCCATTGAGACTTGCGGCACCACTTGTCCGATCCCTTGAAGCCGGCGAGAACCTTCACGTGGGGTTTGTGCGTCTGCGCGACATCTACAGTATCTACGTCGCAATGCAGGCACGTCTCTTCGAACGCAATATCCGATTCGGCCTGGGGCAAGAAGTCAGCGCAAATCGTTCTCTGCGCAAGGCCTTCGAGCGTATCGTGATTGCGGGCCTCGATAGCCCTGCCCTTTTCGCATTCAATCACAACGGCATTACTCTTTCTGCGCAGAAGATCGACTTCAATGACGGCGAGTCGTACGTTACCGAGCCGCGCGTTCTTAACGGCGCGCAAACGGTTACGACGTTCGCCCGCTTTGTCGAGGAATTCTCCCAGCATCCAGACTTCAAGAGGAACATCGAAAAGTTAGATCAAATCGAGGTCCTCGCAAAGGTAATTGAGCCGGCGGACGACGCGTTCGTCGTCGGGGTGACGATCTGCACCAATCGTCAAACTCCGGTAGAGCCATGGAACCTCCGCGCAAGCGAGCAGATTCAGCTAGACCTGGAGGATAAGTTTCGAGAGGACCTGAAGCTGTTCTATGAGCGCCAGGAGGAGAGCTGGGAGAGTTACGCGCAGGCCGACATCGAGGAGATGGGCATCGACCCAGACCAGAAGCCGCTTCAGATCAGGCAGCTTGCGCGGACGTTTCTCGCCGTGCAGGGGGAGATCGACCGCATGTCGCGATTGGCGGAGGTGTTTGAGGACGAGAAGCAGTTCAGAAGGGCATTCCCGGAGTTCTATCTCAGGGTCAGGGCGTCCCGAATCGTGCTCGTTTACAAGATCGCCCTTCGAAAGAGGGCGTTGCTCCGACACCTCGCGGAGACGAAGGGATCCACATTCGACTTCATCCAGAAGGGCTGGAATCTGACGTGGGCGCTTCTCGCCCAAGGCGTCCTGAACCGAAAGGATGCAAGTGAGCTCGAGGAGCGGTTCGGGCAGAGCCTAACGATGGAGGCCGACTACACGGAACTCCTGCGTACGCTCCTGGTTGCCAAGGTAGCGCCCGCGATCAAGCGGGCCTCGGGCCAAGCCAAATACCTCGAGCAGCGCGATGCTGGGAAATTCACCTTCATGCGAACGAAGGCCTTCTTCGAGGCCTGTATGACTGAGGCAGAGACCAGCGCGGGGTGGGAGAAGCGGTCCTTCTAACGTCTACCCCGGGATGGCGAGAGCGAAAGCCGCCCAAGGGAGTCCTTTATGCCGAAGATTGACACGACCGTTGGCAGCCTCGTAACGATGATCCGTGACGGCGAGCTGCGCCTTCCGGAAATGCAGAGGCGCTATGTGTGGCCGGCGACTCGGGTGCGCGACCTTCTCGATTCTCTTTACAGAGGTTATCCGTCTGGGACGATCTTGGTCTGGGAGACGGACAGGGAGATGCCGAGCCGCGACCTCGCGGTCACACAAGAAACGAGTCCGTTCAAGGGTCACAAGCTGCTTCTCGATGGCCAGCAGCGACTGACTTCGCTCTCCGCGATCGTCCGTGGCGAACCCGTGAGCACGCGTGGCCGAAAAAAGCCGATAGAGATTCTATTCAATCTCGAC
>JBDTWF010000024.1:0-3054 GCA_040006815.1 Candidatus Moraniibacteriota bacterium
TCTTATGAGAGAACGAAAAGATCTTTTTCTTTTGAATGAGTTCGTCAATGACATCAAGGATGTCTTGGTGGGGTGATCGCTTCAAGAATTCCCCATCGCTTTCCCAGGTTCCACGGTAACGAGGATGGATCGATGTATACCCCTTATCGGAAAGAAACTGAAAAAGCTCCCTTTTCGAGGAGAGACCGGGGGCACCCGAACAAAAGATGACGACTCTCCCCTCCTGTCTTTCTGGAAAAAAAACCTCAGCCACGATGTCTTTAGCAAAGCGGGTGCGGATGGGATAATTTTTTTGAAGCATAGAAAAAACCGAGACGGCTACGGAAGATAGACTTTAGGATTGACGGTGGCGCCAACGGGAATGTCTTTGACGCTCGAAACACTCTTAGAGGCAACGACATCGAAGGATCTGGCGGAGAATACTGAGAAGTGAACATGAGGACCAGTTGAATTCCCAGTCGATCCGACGGCACCAATTATTTCTCCCGCATCCACGGATTCGCCCCGCTTGACGCTTTGCTTGCTGAGGTGGCCGTAGAGCGTCACGATGCCGTTTCCGTGATCGATGGCGATCCAGCGGCCATAGGCGTAACGGCCGTTATTTCCGACTGCCACAACTTTTCCATTGGCCGGAGCGTAAACTGGGGTACCGGTCGGCGCGGCGAAATCCAGGCCGTTGTGGAAACTGGCCCGGCCGTAAGAGCCCGAGCGTTTGGCATACGATGTCTTGCCGTAGCCCTGAGTGAGAGTGAATTTCTTCAGCGGGTACTCGAGGAGGCCGTGCTTGAAGGACGGCATGTCCTTCAGATTGAGCGAGTCGATCTTTCCGGATTCGATCGATTCGATTTCGTTTTCAATCTCTTCACGCTGTTTTTCAAGATCATCCACGAGCGCATTGTATTTTTGCGCGTCACTCTGGGTTTTGGCGAGAAGAACCGCCTTGTTGCTTTTGGTACTCTCGAGGTATTCATTGCGCTGAGCCAATTGGAGGCGGAGGGAGTCCGCATTGTTGCGTTTGGCGCTCACAGACTGCTCTTCGACCACGAGGCTTTCCTTGAGGGTCTTCACGGTATCAAGAAGCTCACGCATCTTATCGCTCATTTGAGTGGTCCACTCATCGTTTTGAAATGGATTGAGCGCGTTGTCTTCGGCCGTCAGGATCTTGACCGTTGTTTCAGAGCGATCCAAATAATAACTCCGCATGAGTTCTGAGAGTACCTTTTTCTGCACCCCGATGACCGCTTCCTTTTCACCAATGCGGTTTTCCAGTATGGCCACCTGCACATCCAGCTCTCGGATGGTCTTTTGATTAGTATCGATCTGGAGTTGGAGCGATTCGGCCTGTGCCTGGAGGGATTCGATCTGATCGGAAAGCTGGCTCCCCTGCCGCTGTTTCAAAGTGATGATCTCTTCATAGGCCTTGATCTTTTTCTTAATCTCGTCCAGCTGATCGGTGAGCGAATCGGCGGCAAAAACAAAACGGCTCGACAAAGCCAAGCCGGTAAAAAGAATCACAAAGAGGGCTTTTTGGGAGAGTGTTTTTTTACATGTTGGTATTGCGGTTTTTCTCATCACAGTGCCACTCATTATATCATGGAGTCAATCCTCCGTGGATGAGCCAGAAACAGTCGGAAATTTTCTCCTTTTGGCTTTATAAAGCCTCAAAAAGAGAAAGCGCTCTTTGAATCCGCTTGAGAGAGGTGGCTTTCCCCAACACCCAGGCAACATCCATAGGAGAAGGAGAGCACTCGGCGCCAGTGAGTGCCACACGGAGGGGCCAAAGGAAGTCGCCCTTTTTGTCTCCGGCCATTTCAAGGAGGGTTTTGGCTAAATTCTCACGCGCCCACTCGCCTTCCCCCACTTTTTCCAGGATTTCAATGGCTTTTGCGAGAGCTTCCTTTGTTTGCTCCTGAGAATTCTCTTTCCATGCGAGGAGGGCCACCGGGTAGGAAAGTGTTTCTTTGAAGAAGAACGGAGTATTTTCTCCTACTTCAAAAAGAGTCGTCAGGCGCTCTTGTTCAACGGCGATGACCTTGAGAAGAAAAGCATCCAGCTTTCTGTCGGCCGGCGCTTCTTGGTAGTAGCCCTTCTCTTCCAGAAATTTTCCTTCCTGAAGGAGGGAGAGAAGTTCTTGTGGGGTCTTCTTCATGATGTAGTGATGGTTCATCCAGTCCAGTTTTTTGGAATCAAAGACCGCGCCAGATTTATTTACCTGACTAAAATCAAAAACCTGAGTGAGCTCATCGAGCGTGAAGAATTCCTCGGTGCTTCCTTTGCCAGGATTCCAACCGAGAAGCGCGACGAAATTCAGGATTGCTTCCTTGAGGTATCCGCGCTCCAAAAATCCATCGATGCTCTTGTCGCCTTTACGCTTGGAAAGTTTGGTCTTGTCTTCGTTCAAAATAAGCGGGAGATGCGCGTACAAGGGTATCGTCCAGCCGAAAGCTTCGTAGAGAAGAATGTGCTTCGGGGTGCTGGGAAGCCAGTCTTCTCCGCGAACCACATGCGAGATCTCCATGAGATGGTCATCTACGACCGAGGCGAGGTGATAGGTTGGGTAGCCATCGGATTTGAGAAGAACATGATCATCGAGAGCGCTTGCCTCAATGGCCACCTTCCCACGGATCTCGTCTGTAAAAGTGATGGTGCCGCGACCCTCTGGGATCTTGAATCGAATAACGAAAGGGGTCCGCTTCTCAAGATTATTTTTGATGAGCTCTTCATCGAGTGCTCGGCAATGGCCGTCGTATCCGGTGGGCCTCTTTTCCTTCGTCTGTTCTTCTCGAAGGCGAGTCAGACGTTCTTCGGTACAAAAGCAATAATAGGCGGCTCCCTTTTCAATAAGTTCAAGAGCGTAGTGACGGTAGGTCTCCAATCGTTCGGATTGGATATACGGACCGAAGGCACCTTTCTCACCGTGCTGGGTTTCGGCACCGGGAATCTCCAGGACGCCAGGATGGAACAGCTGGCGGACAAGGGGAACGGCAACTACGCCTACATCGACAACATCAACGAAGGCCGCAAGGTCTTCGTCCATGAGCTGGGCGGCACCCT
>JBDTWF010000025.1:0-9013 GCA_040006815.1 Candidatus Moraniibacteriota bacterium
TGGAGGTTTGCTCACCAGCATCATGAATCCGTATAACGGTACCACGGGTGTTGGTCCGGCCATGACGACATCAGGAACTGGCCGCGGCGCCCATGTCATCCCTCGCGCTGACGGAACATTTCTCATTGTGCTTGGCAACGCCGTTCCAAATTCCAACGTTGTCGAAACACAGATTTACTATCCCACTGGAGGTGCGATCGTCACGGCGCTGACTGTCCCGATGGGCACATTCTCTGCGTCAACCTTTGGACCAGATTTGACGGTCGGGGGAGGAACGACAGCCGCCGCACTCACACCAACTTTGGCGGCAGGTACTGGTTGCGATGCAGGCACGCACTCCTATCGCTATACCAATGTGACCAATGGCATCGAATCCCTCGAAGGGGCCATCTCGGCATCCGTGACATGTGTTGCTGTCTCCGCCGGTCAAGTCAACCTCACCGTTATCGCGGCCGGCCCTACGGGTACCACAGCGCGCAAAGTGTATCGCACCACAGCTGGAAATGCCCTTCTTGGCCCATGGAAACTCCTGACAACGATTAGCGACAATACCACGACGACCTTCACTGATACGACGACGGATGCTTCCCTCGGCGCCAATGCGCCAGCTGGCCCTGGCGATGGTTCGCTCTCCTTCCAACGCCCAGACGGAAAATTTGTGACGTTATTTGGTGGTGCGGCTACCTCTAATAGGGTCAACCTCTACGATGCCGGGTGGTATTCGGACGGCCAGTATCTCTCGGAAATGATGCAAGTTCCAGCGCTTTCAGCGAACGCGACAATGGAGTGGCAAAAGACAGCTGATTCGTATGTGCGTTTTGAAGCCCGTGCCGCGAGTTCAGCTGCCGCTTTGGATGTTACTCCATTCAAGGGTGTCGATAGTCCTGGGAATAGCATCAATAATTCTGGCGGTGAAACCTGGGTGCAAGTCGAGATAAATTTCCGGCGTGATTTCCCGACTTTTTGTAGCAACCTGAATGATGTGTATGTTTCCGGTGGCGCCGGAGGAGGAGCCTATTGCTATCGGAATATTTCTCTCCCAACGGTGCTCCAGTACCAGATATCCAATGGCCAAGACCTCCTCTCTCTCCAGACGAATTCCTACAATGTGCTTCGGGTTACTTCGAGCGGCGGCATCTATTCTTCCCAGCAGGGCGGTTTCTTCGCTGGCGGTGCTGACCTCGCAGAAAACTATAGTTCCAATCAGACCCTTGAGGCGGGAGAAGTTGTGGCTATCGACCCCTCGCGTTCTGAGGCGGTCATGCGAACCAATCTCACATACCAAGACGATCTCGTCGGTGTCGTCTCGACGACGCCAGGGCTCGTCACGGGAGCTTATACCAAGGATGGCTATCCTATCGCTCTCATCGGGCGTGTTCCGGTCAAGGTCTCGACGGAAGGCGGTTCTATTCAAGCCGGGGATTATCTGACTTCTGCTTCAATCGCTGGCTACGCGATGAAAGCCACAGTGGCCGGTCGCGTCATTGGGAAAGCCTTGGAAGCAATCGATCCGGCGAAACTCACCGATTGTCCCAAAGCTGAATACACGGTGTATGTTCCGGGTCGGAAGTGCAGCACGATACTTATGTTTGTGAACCTCACCAATTATTATGGCTCTCCTTTGGATGTTGTCATGGCTGAGAAAAAAGCAGCCCAAGCGGCGAGTGACAATGGCTTGGATACTACTGTCACAAGTGAAAACAATAGCGATGGTCTCCAAACACCATCGAATGTCCGTCTTGCTATCAGCGCACCGACCAAAGAAGAAGAGATGCTCGGTTTCTTGAAGACGCTTCGTGATGAGCGCAGAGCCAATTCAGCTCCCACTTCAGAAATCCTCGCTGATCGAATTTCAGCTACCGGAGAAATCATTAGCCCGACCATCATCGCGGACACCATTTTTGCCAAACATATCAAGGCGGACTCGATCGAGGGCCTCCAGATTTTTACGGATCAAATCTCGAGCCTCTCCGAGAAATACGCCGGTCTCCAGGCAGGCATTGCCGATGCCGCTCAAAATGGAGCTACTCCTCAAACGGATGCGGCTATGAAAGCTATGACCATCGAATCAGCTAAGGTAACGCTTGCCCTCCAAGTACTCGGCAAGCTCTCAGCCGATGGCGGAATCGTCGTCGGGGGCGATGCGGAGTTCAATGGTGATACACTCTTCAATCGATTTGTGACCTTTGTCTCGGATACCATCTTCAAAGGAAAAGTCTCTTTCGAAAAAGCCCCGACCTTTGGAGCGGATACGGCCGGATTCGCGGTTATCGAAAAGGGTGCCCGAAAAGTTCGAATCACTTTTGATGAGGCATATGCGCGCCAGCCGATTGTGACAGCCTCCCTTACCAACGACCAGTCTCCGCTTCTCGACGGGAAGGAAGATGCGAGTTTGAAAGCGGATGTGGCACTTGTCGAGAATGATTTCCTCAATAATATCTTTGACGGCGATATTCGCTTCCTTATCACCGAAAAGGGAATCGATGGCTTCACCGTCGTTCTGAATAAGGCTGCACCGTACGATCTCCAGTTCAGTTGGGTAGCTATTGCTGTGACCCACTCCAAGACCTTCACTTCAGAGAGAGTGGATGAGAGCGAGGCGACCCTTCCACCGGTTACACTACCCCCAGTTGAGACGCCTCCCTTCGTCACGGAAACTCCACCAGTCACACTTCCGTCGACTGAGCCAGAGACAGTGTCCACCGCAGAACCACCTGTTCCATCCACGGCAGTTCTTGGAGAAACAACGGCGCCCTAAGCGCCGTTTTTCATTCGAGTGATATACTGGGTCTATGTTCGGAAAATATCAAAATATCATCATTCCGATCGCTACTTTCTTCCTCGGAGGAGTCTTTTTGTGGGCGTGGAATGTGGATTCAGTCGGAAACAAAGAGAACTCTGTATGCGGTAAGCAATATCCGTTTCTTGATGCAAAGATTGATTGCATCAAGAGCGATGAGGCTTCAGATCAAATCGAATCTTCGCGCAAGGCCGTTGAGAAGATAGTAAACGATGAGATTTCCGCGCATCGTATCGATCGAGCCTCAGTTTTCTATCGCGATCTCAATACGCGCCGGTGGTTTGGGGTCAATGATACGACGGAATATTATCCCGGGAGTCTCGTAAAACTCCCTGTTTCCATGGGGTACTATAAATTATCGGAATTACAGCCAGAACTCCTAAATAAAAAAATAGTTATTCCAGTGGAAGATGTGGTTTCCGGAAATACAGACCAGCATTATCCACCCCAGGATCCACTTGTAGCAGACACGCCCTACACCGTGGCTGAAATGATTCGGCATATGATCGTGTATTCAGACAATGCCCCCTTTGGCCCCCTGATGGACCACGGCCGAGGATTTGTCGAGAAGTCTCTGACAGATCTTGGACTGACAGAGATGCGAGAGGGCGAGATGATTACCGGCTGGCGCACATCGGTCCGCACCTACGCCGGTGCTTTACGCGCACTCTATAGCGCCTCGTATCTCAATATGGAGAACTCAAACGCTATCCTCTCCCTGCTTTCTCAGTCGACATTTATGAAAGGCATCGTGTCTGGGGTGCCTTCTGGAATCAAAGTGTCCCACAAATTTGGTGAGGGGACGGGGACGACGGTCGACAATACTGTCCTTACCTATACGCTCAATGACTGCGGTATTGTCTATAAGCCAGGACACCCGTTTATTCTCTGTGTTATGACGGAGAGCCAGGATTTTACTCAGATGGAAACGGTTATCCAAGAAATTTCTCGAGCGTCGTATAGCGATATCCAATGACATCTCAATAGGAGTTTATTGTTGCTTCCTACCTTCTCTTGGTATAATGAATCTACTATGGCTCGAACTCAAAAATCGTCAGTAGGAGACGCTCCTCCGCTCGCAGGAGGGAATGGGAGATTATTGCCGATTCTCATAGTCTTGAGCGGACTCTTGCTCATTGCCGTCGCCGTCGCCGGTTATTTTTATTATCAGTACAAGAACGCACAGCCCGGTGTCGCCGAGACCAAGGAGATCAATGAGCTCCAAGCGACTCTCGGGGTGTTTATGGAGCTTCCCGAGGGAGAGACGCCTACTCTCGCGACCGTGACGGACAAGGCCAAGCTCGCCGACCAACCTTTTTTTAAAAAGGCCGAGAATGGAGATAAAGTGCTTATTTATACCAATCATGGTCGCGCCATACTTTATCGTCCGAGCATCAAGAAGATCATCGATGTAACGGCAGTCAACGTCACCCCGCCCACAGATGATAACGGGAATCCGCAACCGACTGCTCAAAATACACCCACTGCTCCAGCAACTGTTTCTCCAGCGACTACGACAACATTACGAACCGCGATTTATAATGGATCCGGGCAATCTGGGGCGGCCACAAACCTTGAGAAGGAGCTTCAGTCTACAAATCCGAATATCACAGTAACTTCTAAAAGTGATGCATCAAGATCTTATTCAGATAAGTATATAGTCGCGGACGTAACCGGAAAAAATACCGATGCTGTTCAAAAAATCGCGACAAGTATCGATGGAAAAGTTGCATTGCTCCCCGAGGGCGAGAAAATTCCTGCAGACACAGATGTCGCCATCTTTATCGGAACAGGAGAATAAGTGGTGCTAAAATAAAGCTCCCGTCCGGGAGTTTTTTTTGCTCCCCTCATTATAATAGGAGTATCATTGCTGGAGTCTTACTTTCGGGCTAAAATAGCTTTTCTATGGGGACGACGACCGAAGACATCAAGGCCAGGCTCAATATCGTGGAGCTCATCGGCCAATACGCCCGGCTCCAAAAGTCGGGAGCGCACTGGAAGGCCAATTGCCCTTTTCATCAGGAAAAGACGCCTTCTTTCATGGTGAATGAGGAGAAGCAGATGTGGCATTGCTTTGGATGCGGTAAGGGAGGCGATGCTTTCGCCTTTATCATGGAGATTGAAGGCCTCGAGTTCAAGGAAGCGCTTCGGCTTTTGGCGGAACGCGCCGGAGTCGAGCTTCCACAGTACCGCGGTGAGAAGGAAACCGACGGGAAGAAAGATCGAAGCTATGAGATCCTCGAGCTCTCGACGAAGTTTTATGAAAAACAGCTCTGGGAAAGTGCGGGCGGGAAAAAGATCCTCGAGTATCTCCATGGGCGCGGACTCTCCGATGAGTCGATCCAGGAATTTCGTCTCGGGTTCGCTCCGGAAGGTTGGCAACACCTCTCACAGTTTCTCCTCTCCCGCGGCTATGAGGCGACTGAACTCGAAACGGTCGGTCTGGCTCTTCCGGGGAAAGATCGCGGATTCTACGATCGCTTCCGGGATCGGGTCATGTTTCCCATTATGGATCTCCTGGGGCGAGTCATCGGCTACTCGGCCCGCGTCGCTCCGGGGGGGGACGAGACGCAGGCCAAGTACATCAATACTCCGGAGACGCCCGTTTATCACAAGAGTCGAGCCCTCTATGGGATACAGCTCGCCAAGCAAGCCATGAAGGCGGCTGATATTGCTGTTCTCGTCGAGGGGAACATGGATGTAGTGGCGCTCCATCAGGCAGGGGTGAAGAATGCGGTCGCGGTCTCGGGCACGGCTCTCACTCACGATCAGCTCGGCATCATCAAACGCTATGCGAAGACAGCCCGTCTCTTCTTCGACATGGATGCGGCTGGTCAGGCAGCGGCCAAGAAAAGTGCCGAGATCAGTTTTGAAAACGAGCTGGCCGTTGAGGTGGTGGCGCTTCCGTTTGGAAAAGACGCGGCTGACATGGGAAAAGACGATCCGGACAAGCTCCGTGCCGCCGTCGCCGAGGCCAAGCCGGCCATGGAGTACTTCCTCTCCGTCTTTCTCAAGGAAGCGGATGCCAAGACGCCGGCCGGAAAACGCGTCATCGCCGAGAGAGCCGCCGAGCTCCTCGCCTCCATGAAGAATGACATCGAGCGTGGCCATTGGGTGAAGGAATTGGCTGGGGTCTTGGATACCGAGGAGCGTGTCGTGAGGGGCGTGGTGGAAAAAGTTCTCCAGGAAAAGAAACGCGGGACGACTTTTGCCGAACGCTCACCCGCGAAGCCCTTTCTCCCCAAGACCTTTGATCGTCGCTCGGAAGTTCTCCGCGAGGGGATCGTCGGGCTCATGTTTGTCGGGAAAGGAGTACGAGAGATAATCCTCGAGGAGAAAGACCCTGAGGTGAATACTTTCCTCTCTCTGCATCCCCTCTATTTTTTTCTTCAGAACGCGTCCGCTGATCCGATCGCTCTGATCGAAGACAAAACGCTTCAGCAGGAAGCCAGTCGCCTACTCTTCCAAGCTCTTGATATTCCGAGTCTGTCCGAAGTGGAGGAGGAAGTGCGCGAAGAAAAAGCCAAGACAATCGCTCTCGAGTACCGAAGAGAGCTTCGAACGGAGCTCACCGGCAAGGACAAAATGCGAACGCTGGGTGTAGAAATTGAGCAGGCCCGGAAAAGCGGGGACAAGGCAAGGGAAAAAGAACTTCTTCAGGCATTTGCGGCGCTTACTTCTAAGAGCCTTCCCACGGAGAAATAAATTTGCTAGACTCCTAACACATTGAATTCTCTGGCCCTCTGGGCCAGCAAGCGTTTATGGCCAAGAAAGCAACCAAGAAATTGAAAAAGACGAAGAAAAAAAGCGCCACGAAAGCGCATGCCAAGAAACGGGTCACTCGCGTGAAGCACAAAGCTCACCCGAAATCTCGAAAAATGGCGAAAGTCTCCAAGAAAAAAGCCGTCAAAAAACAGGCCAAGAAAAACACATCCAAAAAGAAAGCGAAGAAGGGTCTGATCCGGGTCGCTTCCAAAAAAGAAACCCGTTCGGCCGCTAAGAAAGGTGCTTTTGAAGAGCTTGTGGCTCGCGGAAAACAGCGCGGCTTCGTCACAGAAGACGAGATTATTCACATTCTCCCGGATATCGAGCAGGACCTGGAGAATCTGGAGAACCTTTACGAAAAACTGGAGACCTTGGGTATCCGCATTGTCGGCTCGGAGGAAATGTTGAAGGTGGATACTGGCGAAGTCGAGGTGCCCGAGAAGGGAACCAAGAAGAAGGATAAGATGATGGATCTCGGGGAAGGCGACGATGCCTCGGACCTGGTCCAGATGTACCTCAAGGAGATCGGACGAGTGGCTCTCCTCACCGGTGAAGAAGAAGTCCGTCTCGCCAAGGCCATTGAAAAAGGCGACCTGGTAGCCAAACAGCGCCTCACCGAAGCCAACCTCCGCCTCGTCGTTTCCATCGCCAAGAAATATGTCGGTCGCTCGCACAATCTCTCGCTCCTCGATCTCATCCAAGAGGGGAATATCGGCCTGTTCCGTGCCGTTGAGAAATTTGATTACCGCAAAGGCTACAAATTCTCGACCTATGCCACCTGGTGGATCCGCCAGGCGATTACGCGCGCTCTCGCCGACCAGTCCCGCACCATTCGCATCCCGGTCCACATGGTGGAGACCATCAACAAGTACGCCCAAATCACTCGCCGCCTCGTTCAAGAACTCGGTCGCGAGCCGCTGGCGGAGGAAATTGCTGCGGAAATGAATCTCGAAGTCGAAAAGATTCGCCACATCCAAAAGATCTCGCAGGAAACCGTTTCTCTCGAAACCTCTGTCGGAGACAACGACGATGACTCGGTCCTGGGGGACTTCATCGAGGACACCGAAACCGTCATGCCGCATCAGATGGCGGCCCGGAAGCTCCTCAAGTCCCACATCACGGCCATCCTCGATGAGCTCACTCCACGAGAGCAGAAAATCCTTCGCATCCGTTTTGGCTTGGAGGATGGCGTCACACATACGCTCGAGGAAGTGGGGCAGGAATTTGGCGTCACTCGCGAGCGCATCCGCCAGATCGAGGCCAAGGCGCTCGAGAAGATCCGCGAGCACGAGAACCTCAAGAAACTTAAAGACTACTAAAAAGAAGCCCCGGAAGGGGTTTTCTTCTTTTCTTCATTGTATGTTAGGGTGGGGGCACCCAGTTCCTTTCGAGAGGTGAGTATGCTTACCAAAGTAAAGCCGAGGGAAAGTCCCATCATCGTGGGTAGCCGGATGCATCGAGTAAAGGCACTCAGGAATAACCCAGCGTTCCTTTGCCCGATAGATATCCTGGCGTGTCAGGAGCTCGTCACGCTCCCGTACTATTCCTTTGACCGACGGGTGCACGAAGGCCAGCTCGTCGTCCACGAGGACATCGCCGTATCGGTCATCAAGATCTTTCTCGATCTCTTTGACCGGTGCTTTCCCATCGCCCGCATGATTCCCATTGTGCATTTCCAGTGGGACGATAGTGCTTCCATGCAGGCCAATAATACGAGTGGTTTCAACTACCGCTACATCGCCGGGACGGAGCGGCTTTCCCAGCACGCCTTCGGTCTCGCGATCGACCTCAACCCGATGCAGAATCCCTACATCGTAGGAGAGCTCGCTCACCCCAAGGGGGCGAAGTACGATCAGCAAGCGCCTGGAACGGTGACCCCAGAGATCATCCGAATCTTCCGCTATCACGGGTTTACTTGGGGCGGGAATTTCAAGGACTCCCGCGATTATCACCACTTCCAAAAGGCTCTGAGAGGATAAGAGGGTTTTCCCTCAGATTCAAGGCAACCACGCTTCATCGGTTGCCTTTTTCATTGGTTTTCGTTAGACTGGTTGCGTTACATATCTTTCTCGAGCAGGCCCATACTTTAGATTTTCCCGAGAAAGGGCTTAACAATATATTCCGGCGTAGCTCAGTGGTAGAGCAGGTGACTGTGATCGTAAAACGCAGCTTCTCGAGGAAACTCGAGGATGAACTTTTCGGGATAACGGTGAAGGCTAAACCTATTCTGGGCAAGCTAATACCGTGGGAACCCCTTTCGTTGAAAGGGGGCGCCGTAGAGACTAGATACCGAAACACCTAAATCCGAAAGGATATGGTGAAGATATAGTCCATGCTTGTTGGAAACAATGAGGAACATGTAATCACTTGGTCGTAGGTTCGAACCCTACCGCCGGAGCCATCTTTCGCTTAAGCTACAGAATGGCAAGCAATCAAAATTGAGGCTTG
>JBDTWF010000026.1:0-6856 GCA_040006815.1 Candidatus Moraniibacteriota bacterium
AATCGTCGTCCAAGACAAACTGCACGCCCGAAACGGTATTGGCACCCTTCTCCACGACCCCCGTAAGAAGATCGCCGATCTTCGCCGTATCGCGCACCTTGACAGAAAGCGTCTGCGTCAGAGTATAACCGATGGTGGTGACTGGCGGGCAGACGCCACCGAAACAGCTCGTATTACTATAGCGCGGGACGAGATTGTAATCCATGGTCTTCAGATCCTTCGTGGCAATACCAGAGTCCTTGAGGAAAGCATTCACGGCATTCATCTTGTCGGTATTCATCTTCTGAACCGCCGCAACATCCTTGCCGCCTTCCGAAGTCACGGTCACGGCAAAGGTCGCGATATCCGGAGTGGTGTTCACTTCACCCTTCCCATCCACCGTGAAATTTCTCGATGGGAAGCTCTGATCGATTGACCGGCCATAATGATAGACATAGACGAGAGCGGCCAGCGCCAAAAGGAGACGCGCGCCCACCTTCACCATCCGGAGCCGATTATCATGTACTTCATCCATACTATTTTTTTGTGAAGAATTACCTTCTTATTATACCGCTCACCTATTTCTTCGTATAGATGACCCTCTTTAACCATTGACAAATAATTAGTAGTATGATTCTATATCACTTCATTCAGTTCTTTCCGTTATTCCGTCCTCAACGCTGTATTCCCAAGGGAGAAGCAAAAATGAATCGTCCTTTCAGGGGTTTCAAGAACGCCTTAGCCATACTGGGATTGATTGGAAGTCTCCTCCTTGGCTTCATGGCCTTCCAGAGCAGTCTCGATGAGAGTGAGTCCGATTTCATCCCTTCCAGAACAACTTTCTTCGGACTCAAGATTGAAATGATCCATGCGGCGGCCCTCCGAGAAGACGAACTCTACCATCTCGAAGCCAGGCAATCCGGAGTGGGGATCCGCCTGGGAAGCACGATCCTCGCCCATCCACCAAGGAACTAGATTGCGTCACTGAACAAAATGAGTCGCCCGGCAATTCGGACGGCTCAGTTTTTTTTCTCTGCAGAAAATTTAAATATTCGTCGAATTCTCTCGCGGAAGAGACTTCCAGAAATACCAGGCGACAATCCCGGCGGCGATGATGAGCGTCACATGGAAAAGGTATTCGATAACCAAGAGGCCGCCTGTATCCATCCCATTGTGGCGATGCATATTGTCATGCGGCCACCAAGAAATGAGGAGCCAGGTGATGGAGAGGAAAAGCGCCATTTTCCCGGGTTCCGTTGCTTTCGCTTTCTGGACGAGAGACCAGCCAAAGAGAAGGAAGCTCATCCCAATACCGAAAGACAAGGCTTCGATGACAGCGACACCAACGAAAAACGGGAACTGCCCCGCTGTCGGTTGCATGATGTCCGGCGCATCCGGCCAGAGAGTTCGCCCAAAAGCGAGAGCCGGCAATGCAAAAAGAAGCGTCACCATTACCATCTTTACCAAAGGCTTCATACGATACCTCATTTATAAATTATTCCTTCTCATTATAATACTTTTCTTTATTGAGAAAAGAGGAAAAAGAAGAGACGGCCAGCTGGTCGTCCCTTGTCAATTGCGTCTCGGGCCCTTGTTTCATTCGGACACCGCCGGGATTCCAGAGGATTTAGGTTCAATTTCGGGCACGAGTTGCAGACGATACTGACTCCCATCCTCTGGATCAGTAAGAAGGCTCCGGTAGTCTGCCAGTTTTCCATTCAGAAATTTCTGGTACCCATTAACCCCTCTAAATCCAAGCTTCCTTTCTGCTTCGTACTCATCCGCCGCCTCTATCTCTCGCTCGAAGACATATTCTCCTGCTACTTCCTTGGAAAGGATGAAGTGCATGGTTACTCCCTCGTTGAAAAAACTGCCCTCACCCTAACGGCAAAACTATCCAAAAGCAAACTACTTTAAAAGAGTTCTCCATTCCAATGAGGACTTTTTCTTACCTGGCCGTCTTGATAAAACACAAGATACTCCGCTTGAAATTCCAGTGAGAGAGCGCCATAGCGTTCGGCCGAGGTGAGGAAAAGCCCTGAGGTCACGGAGTCCGCCGCCCAGGCGTCTTGGGCCACCGCCATGCACCCGATGATTCCCTCGACCGCCTTCTTCTCCTTGGGATTCACGATGTGATGCCACTTCCCCCACCGCCTCCGAAAGCTGTCTGAGACAGCCAGCCCCTGATGAGAAAGTTCGAGAGTGCCGGCCGCCGTATCCTTCTTTCCCGGATATTCAAGGGCGATGTGCCAAGCGCTCCCGTCGCGCTTCTTCGTCCCCACCATGTCGCCTCCGCCATCCACAAGAAAGTATTCGTACCCCAGCCGCCGGAGGACGGCCGCCACCCCGTCGATGCAGTAGCCCTTGCCCGTCCCACCCAGGTCAAAAGCGACTGGCCCATCAATAACAAGCTTCTCACCTGAGAGCTCCCAATGGGGCAAGGAAAATTTCTCGACATCTCCGTCGGGACTCTCCATTTGTTTACCTCCATACCCGGCCCGCTCCAACAGATTGGCCATGGCCGGATCATAAGAGCCGGCAGTCAGCGTACGGAGACGATCAGCCCGTCGAAGAAGCGTCATGAATTCCGGTGATATCGGATACTCACCCGCCCCGCTCGTGCGAAAAGCATTCACTTCGGAATCCGGGAGAAAGCGTGAGAAGCGCTTCTCAAAATCGGTCACATAGTCCAAAACGACCTCGCGGGCCGCCTCCGGAAATTCAGGCGCGTCTACCAAAAGGCACCAGGAAGTTCCAAGTGCCTTGTAAATGAATTCCTGCATGCCGAAACGTTTTAGAGCGCGGCTTTCAACTCATCGAGAGAATCGTTGAAGGCATTGGTGGTGAGCGATGACTTACCCACGCGGTCCACGGCTTTGAGTTCAGAAAGTTTTTTCCCCTTGATCATGGTCGAAAGCCCGTCCATAAAGGCCACTTGGTGCTCATCCGCCTCTTCGGTCTTGGCATCCACCATGACCACCTGAGAGATGACACCCGCCTTGTCCACGACGAGCGTAAATTTGACCATGTCCACATTGTCGCCCGGCACTGGGTAGTTCGCGACGGTACTCACGGCCTTCGAACCGGCTGGTACCTCAAGGCTTATTTTCTTGGCAACCGGGGTCGGGGCCTCGACGACGGCTGGTTCAGCTTCTTCTACCTTGGCTACCGGCTGAAAGATCTTCATCACCTGGCGATAGTAGACGAAAATACTGATCGCAACCACGCACGCCACCAGCACAACGCTCTTTTTTATTTTTGTCATATTATTTTTACTAAACCTCCTTTTGTTTTGATTGTATCACGGTTTTATTTCTGTCAACAAAAACAAAGGCGAGACGATGGAGAGGGAGGTCGGATGAGCCTAGATACAACAAGACTGAAACGTCACACCCTCGTTCCGACCTGGAATAGACTCCGGCACAGCCCTCGTGGGTACCCCCAAGGTCATCCGAAGTAAACTCATACCCCTCCATCGGTTCATCTTTGCACTTCCAGTATAGCTCCTTCTCCGAAATTTTCAAGACTCAGAAATCCGATCACGCCCCTCACGCAGACGAGCTGACCTCGCGAGTCAAGTGTTTTTGAAATCTTTGTTCTTTATCAAACTCAGACGACCGTCTGAGTTTGATACAGATTCACTTTAGAAACAAGGTTTTTTGAAAAGAGGGTCGCGAGTCAAATGAAATGAAAAAGGCCAATCCGGAGACTGGCCTCGTTGAGGGTTGATGCGTGATTTCAGGCCGACTTCTTGATATCGAACCACTCCGTGCACATACCGTGCCATTTGGCATGGTGTTGGTAGCAGTACGAAATGGGATAGATCGAGCCACAGTAATTGACGATGGTCCACGAATCGATCTGTTTTTCCGTGCATCCTTTCGCCCAGCAACCATCCCCCCATTTTGTCCGATTGGGAAAAGAATAGAGGGAGTGATAACCATCTTTTCCAAAAAGCTCATTGGCGAGCTCTCTCACTGGCCACTCGGGAAGAGGAGTGAGTTCTTCGGGGAGAAAGCGGACAAGCTCGTCCTTTTGATCCCAATGACTCAGCCCCCGTTTATCTCCAAGGAAAAGAACGCCAATTGGTCCGTCCTCATCCTCATCATGGACAATCTCAACCACGGTACCGGCCCATCCCCGAAAGCGTGTTTGATCACTGGCACGGACGATGTCATGAATCCGTACGCGGGGGGTGAGTTCCGGCCACAGCTCCTGTTGCGCTGACATTTCAAGTCCTCCTCGATGAGAGTTTCACCTTGGTTTTTCTTCGGAAAAACCACCAAAGAACAAGAGGTTACTCTATCTCCAACTCCCCCGCGAGTCAAATGAAAATCCTTATTCAGCAAGAAATTGCTCAACTTCTTTCTCCGACTTCAAAATGAATATTTTCTTTTCCACTCTTAAACCCTCAAGCATTTCCAGGATTTTCTTCCGACTCCTTCGTGGATATCTCCACAGAATCCATCGAAGCAATTCGAAACTCACTCTTTCGCTACAGCTAGGAATTTCTGGTTCTGTTCTCCCCTGAAAAGCGCGCTTCACTACTCGATACGCACAAAGCCAACGAGAGCGATCAAGGAGGATAACCGAGTCGGCTGCCGGAATACGAAGATCAAAAGTTCCGCTATAATTGCCATCCATGATCCATTTCTCTTCCTGAAGAAGATCTTGAACATGCTTTTCCCATTCAGTTTCATCTGGCCGGACCCAACCGGGTTTCCAATACTGGTGGTCGAGATGAATAAGAGGAATGCCAAGTTTTGCCTGGAGTTTTTGAGAGAAAGTAGATTTCCCCGTGCCCGAGCAACCGATAACCAAGATTTTTTTCATAACCTCAGTATATCAGCTCTAATTTCCCTACGAGTCAAGTGTTTTTGAAATCTTCGTTTTCTATCAAACTCAGACGACCGTCTGAGTTTGATAGAATGACTCGCTTTAGCGAGAGGGTCTTTTCCTAAAAAGCGGGCCGCGAGTCAAATGAAGTATCCCTCCCCTGTACATGAGTTTACACGACCGTGGAAATTTGTGTAACAAGCGAGGGGAGAGAAGGGTGGGGGCTTTGGAGAGAAAAAAGAAAGGGCTGAGAGTCAACCTCGGCGATTATGCGACGGGTCAAATGAAAAAACCAGCCCGGAGGCTAGCTTTTCAAAGCACTTATGAATAGGAACTTACCGTTCCAGATCATCGCATACGCGCTCTAGCGGAAGAAAGTGTGCGGATTCGATCGATACACTTCCAGGTTGTTGTACTTCTTTACCAGATCAAATTTTTCTGGCCCGAAGCTTTTATCGCTTCTCTCTGTCCATTCGACTTCCGTATTGTAGAGAATATAACCACGGGAATCGTTCTTCAGATGGTCAAAAGAGTCCGTCATTTTCAGTTTTTCGCTCCCGATAGCCGCCCACCCACTCGAATCGTATGTTGGCCAATCAATATTATACAGAACGACTCTCTCGGGGCCCAGATAGTATTTGGCGAGAATATAGTCAAAAGAGTTGAGAGCATAGAAATTAGCATTTCCATATGAACCTATGTCCCGCGCCAGCTCTCCGTATCCTTGATTCATCGGAACCGGCTGAATTCCGAGGATGAGGAGTGTGTAGGCGGCAACGATGAGTATGGTCGTTCTTGGCTTGAGGAGAGCCAACCAACCACCGAGCAAGATGAAGACGAAATAGGCCGAAGGCAGGATATACCGCGCAACCAGAAAGTGCTTGCCCAAGAGCGACAGAACATAGAGCACGAACATAAAGCCAAGACCAAGGGTGAGAATCTGATACAAGAGCTTGCGCTCCATTTTTCGAAAAAGATAATAGGCAATAAAAGAAAAGGCATAAACGAGTAAGACAAAAAGAGTCATGGAATCGAAAGCATAGACATCATTGGGAACCGGCATCCCACCATACTTCCCCTTGGGAATGCCGACTAGGAATATTTGCAGGTTGAAAAAGAGGTCGCTTATTTTCGCCGGCGTGATCCAGGTCAGATTGCTCGCTCCGACATGATGTACAAAGTTAGGGAGCCAGGGAGAAAACACGAGGAGCGCCACGGCCCCGCCCCACCACAGATGGCTCGGAGGAAGTATGATCTTACTGAATATCTCCTTTCTCGTTCTCACTTTTTCCAAGAGATACAACCCATAATAAACGGGGGCAAACAAAATACCGAGGTAGTGGGTGAGACAGGCCAGCCCCCAACAGAGCCCCCAGCCAAGAGCAGAGGAGAAACTATTTTTTCGAAGCGCTCGGAGAAAAAGGAAAGCCGAGAGAACGATAAAAAAAGCGAACATCGAGTACATCCTCCCCTCCTGGGAATATTGAATAGCGAAGGGTGAGATGGCCGTGAGGAGCGCCGCTAACAAAGCTGCCTTTTTTCCAAAAAAATCTTTGGCCAAGAGGTACACCATCCAAATGCCGAGTATGCCGAAAATGAGTGAGAAGAAACGAATCCCAAAAACACTGTAGCCAAAAGGCGCGGCAAAGGCTTTGACCGCCAAGTAGTACAGGGGCGGATGAATGTCGGCAATGATGATGCGAAACATTTCCGAGAGGTTCTCCTTGATCGAAATTCCTGTGAACGCCTCATCAAACCAAAAGTCGCGTTTCGTCAGATCAACGATACGCAAAACAAAGCCCAATAAGAGTACGAGTGAAAAGGAATGGCGTTTCAGGAAGTCTTTCATGCTTCTAGTATACCAGCTCAAACTTCCCGCGAGTCAACCCCGTTTAGAAAGCATGTGAATTTCTAACGGGGTCAAATAAAAAAAGGCGACCCGCAGAAGCGAATCGCCTCGACGGGTCAGTGTGAGAATTCAGAGAACACGGAGAAGGGCGTTTGGGACAAGTTTCCTGGCTTCCTCGAGATGCCATGCCCC
>JBDTWF010000027.1:0-24390 GCA_040006815.1 Candidatus Moraniibacteriota bacterium
CCGCTGTAGATGAAGGGCACGACCTGAGGAGGTTCGGCCCAGGCACCAAGAGCAACCGGCACATTAGCTAACACAAGCAACATTCCCAACAGCACTAGTGAAACAGACTTCTTCATAGCTAACTCCCAGTGGTTGTTGACAAAGACTACAAAAAAACAACCTTCAGTCTCAGAGTGGTTATTTGAAGATATTCTCCCTTGTTGTTAAAAAACACGGCTCAAGTGTATCATATATTCAGATTTCGTCAATACTAGCGAAATTGACCTTCTAAAGCAGCTGGGGTCGAAGATAAATAGTTCCCACCTGCCCGAATGTTCGTTCAGGCGGACTTCATCCCATAAGGTCAGCAAATTATGTTTAAGATTCTACAAAATAAAAGAATTATCTTTTTTGATGGAGATGGTACTCTCTGGTATCCAAAAAGTACGAAACATCGTGTCGCTCCTCACTGGATATATAAAGATCTAAAAATTGGACAGAAATTCCTAGACCATTTAGTGATTATTCCTTCCGTTTTAAAAACTCTCAAAGAATTGAAGCACCGGGACTTCATCATGATTATCATATCGACACATCCCCATCGACCCAAGATTGCTCATGCACTCTTGAAAGAAAAAATTTCCTATTTCAATCTTGAGGGTTATTTTGAGGAGTTTTATGCATCAAGGGACTATCCTGAAGGAAAAGGAGAAGTTATAGCGAGAGTTTTGAAGAAGAAAAAAATACCAAAATCTCATGCCCTCATGATAGGAGATAGTTACGCGTACGACTACTTGTCTGCAAAAAAAGTCGGCGTAGATAGTATCCTTATTAAATCAGAGTATTTAAAACCGGAAGGAAAGCGGGTAAAAAAAGTGATCTCCCAACTATCGGACATTCTCGATGTCTTGCCGAAAAGCCGTTAAAATAGTTCCAACCTGCCCGAATGTTCGTTCAGGCGGGCTTCATCCCACAAGGCCAGCTAATATCACATGAAAAAGTACATCGCGCTTCTGCGGGGCATCAATGTCGGAGGGAATAGCAAAGTCGAGATGACCAAGCTCCGAGAGGTTTTTGAGTCGCTCGGCTTTCAAAATGTCTCCACCTACATCAATTCCGGAAATGTCATTTTTGAGTCGGACGCCAAGGAAGCCAAGGGTTTGTCTCGAAAAATAGAGAGGGCCCTGGAAAAGGCGTTTGGCTTCGCCATCAAGACCTTGGTACGGGAGAAGAAGGATTTGGACGCCATCTGCAAAGCGGTCCCGCCCGCCTGGAAGAATGGCGCTGATCAAAAGACGGATGTCTTGTTCCTCTGGGATGAATTCGACAAGAAAGCCACGCTCGATCTCCTCGCGATAAATGAAAAAGTGGACCATCTCCAATATATCTCCGGCGCCATCGTATGGAATATAGAAAGAAAACATTATAATCAAAGCGGGATGCGGAAATTCATCGGCACCGTCGTCTACAAAAACATGACCGCGAGGAACATCAATACAGTGCGAAAGCTCGACGCCCTCATGAAAAACTAGCTCTATGACCAAAACGCTCATTTTCCTCTTTCTCTTCCTCGGCTCGACCCTCGGAAGCTATCTCCCCGTCCTCTGGGGCGGAAGCCTTTTCTCCATGACTTCCATCCTCCTCTCAATGGTGGGCGGCCTCTTGGGCATCTCTGTCGGGTTCAAGATCGGAAATCGCTTCGAGTAAGAGCCATGCGGAAGACATTCGCACCAAAACGCTGCCAGTGGGCCAAGGGAGGCGACGCCCTCTCTCTCAGCTACCACGACCGAGAGTGGGGCGTCCCGGTTCGGAATGACCGCAAGATCTTTGAGTTTCTCGTCCTCGAAAGTTTCCAAGCGGGACTTTCTTGGCGTATCGTTTTGAATAAAAGAAAGGGATTGAGAAAAGCCTTTGAAAACTTTGATCCAGAGAAAGTTGCTCGCTTCACCCCGGCAAGGATGCAAAAGCTTATGCAAGACGAGGATATCATCCGTAATCGTCTCAAAATCGAAGCGACCGTCAATAACGCAAAACGCTTTCTTGAAGTACGAAAAGAATTCGGAACTTTTTCCAAATACATGTGGCACTGGGTGGGAGGGAAACCCATCCGCCACCACATCCGAAAAATGAGTGATGTCCCCATTTCTACCGATGAAGCCCTCCGCTGGTCTCTCGACCTCAAAAAGCGCGGCTTCAAATTCATGGGCCCCACGACCGTCTACGCCCACATGCAGGCCGTCGGCATGGTCAATGACCATGAGATAAACTGCTTCGTTTCACGATAAAAAATCTGCCCCCGGACCGCAAAAGCGTGCGGACGGGGGCGATGGACGCCGGGGCATGAGGGCCTCAGCGGGTCTTCGGGCGCGGACGAAACCCGAGAAGAAGGCCGGCCATGTGGCAGGCGGACTGCATCCAGAGTGCGACCCAGTATGAGTTCACTTGGACGATGTGGCGCTGAAGATCTGAAAAGACGCTTTCCTGCGGCCTCATGATACCCTCCACTTTCTCACTGAAACAGGACTCCGAGATTCCGGAGAATCTCCTCGCTCGATGATGCAAAAGAGCGATCGGTGCCTCCAGTCTATGCCTCTCGGGGCTCCGAAACAATATTTCTGTCAATCCCGTTAGAAAAAAGTGCAGGGTGGTCCTTCTTGCTGAGCGAGAACGAATTTTCTCACCGGGATCAAGCTTTTCCCCGGCTTATGCCTCGAGTGAAGCTTTTTTCTTGGCCTGGCGGTCGCGCCAGTACTCGATGATGCCCGGAAGGATCGAGAGGGAGATGATGAGAAGGACGATGGGGAGGAGATAACGCTCGATGTTCGCGATCTTGCTCCCGAGATAGTACGCGAGAGAGGTGAGACCAACCGTCCAGAGAAGGCCGCCGAGCACATTGTAGAAGAAAAAGGTTGGATAGTGCATCTTGGCCACGCCCGCGAGTATCGGAGCGAAGGTACGGACGATTGGGATGAAGCGTGCGAGGACAATGGTCTTGGCGCCGTATTTCTCGTAGAAAGCCTGGGCCTTGGCCACATGCGACTTTCGGAAAAGGAGCGAGTCCTCCCGGGTGAAAAGCTTGGGTCCGACATAGCGACCAAAGGCATACCCGACCATATTCCCCAAGACGCCTGCGACAAAGAGTAGGATGAGAAGCAGCGGAAGCGAGAAGAATCCGCTCGCCGCGAGAATTCCCGCCACAAAAAGAACACTATCCCCCGGGAAGAAGAATCCAATGAAGAGCCCTGACTCGGCGAAGATGATCGCCACCAGCCCAATATAGCCAATGCTCTCTATGAGAGACAGGAGGTCAATTCCAAAAAAATGCATAGGGAAATGCGTAATGTCTCCATTATACCTTATATCAAGAAAAGCTCCCGGAGTGAGAGCTTTTCTCGGAAACAGAATGCCTGTTATTTGAGGGTGACGGTCGCACCGGCTTCCTCAAGCTTCTTCTTCATGACCTCAGCGTCAGCCTTGGCCACTTTCTCCTTGATGACTTTCGGAGCGGCGTCCACCATGTCCTTAGCTTCCTTCAAGCCGAGTCCGGTGACTTCGCGAACCGCCTTGATGGCGTTGATCTTCTGCTGACCAGCGGCGGTGAGTTCGATGTCGAACTCAGTCTTTTCCTCGACGGCTTCCGCGGCGGCGCCAGCGGCTGGCATCGCACCCATCATCATCGGAGCGGCGGCTGAGACACCAAACTTCTCCTCGAGCACCTTCACAAGCTCTGAGAGGTCCAAGACGCTCATCTTCTCGATCTCCGAGACGATACCCTCAAACTTCTTCGGCACGACAACTTCCTTCTTTTCTTCTTCTGCCATATGGATAAAATTAATTGGCTATTGAATTAACAAAATGGAATTTAGGCTTTCTTGCTTTCCGCCACCGCACCGAGCACCCGCACCATCCCGGCGATCGTCCCAGAGAGCGTCCGGACGAATCCGGCTACTGGCCCTTGAATGGTCCCGACGAGCTGGCCACGCAGTTCCTGCATCGACGGAAGCTTGGCCAGGGCCTTCACCTGCTCTCCTGTGAGAGCGTCTCCTCCGAGCGCACCGCCGAGGATCTTGAGCTCGGTATCCTTGTGGGCCTTCACAAAATCTGCGAGCACTTTAGCGGCCGCCACCTCATCCGAGGAATAAGCGATGCCGACCTGGCCATCCAGTTCGCGGGCGTCCACCTTCACGCCGGCATCCTTCAGAGCAAGGTTGAGAAGGGTTTTCTTCAGAACTTGCCATGAGGAACCGCTTTTCATGAGTTCCCGACGGATCCCGGTAAGATCAGCCACAGTCACTCCGCGGAAATTGGCGAAGACAACGGCTTTGGCACCTTTGGTCTTTTGGGCCACGCTCTTGATGAGCTCTTCTTTTTGGACTTTGGTCTGCATAGATTTAGGGGCTTGAGAAAAGTGGGTGTCGACGGCTCCGAATGAGTGCGCCGCCTCGGAGTGAGGCTCATGACTCATGAGGAGAGGAGACAACAGTTTTCTCTGTGTATAAGAAACAAAAAAATCTGCTTTCCGCAGACCTGAGAGAAAAACGCCCTTTGCGGGGGTTCTTTCCTCGTGAGGACTTAATCCGCCAGCTGGCGAAGCCTCAGGTCTTCGGAATATTCATTTGTTCTCCCATCTTACTCGCGAAACAACTCTTCGTCAACCCCTAGGCCTTTACTTCTTCTTTGGGGGCTTCGACGGGAGTTTCAACGGGAGTTTCGGTTGGGACTGGAGCTTCGGGAGTCTTTTCGGCCGGCGCTTCGGTGACTACAGCTTCCGGAGCGGGAGCCGCTCCAGCTTCTCCCTCGGCTGGCAGTTTCGGGGTTTCGACGATTAGCTCTTCCTTTTTCACGGGACGAGGCATTTTCTTCGGGATGATCTTTCCTTCGATCACCTTTTCCTTGACGAGGATATTGTGAACCCGGTCAGAAGGCTGGGCTCCCTGGCCGATCCAATAGAGGACACGCTCCTTGGCGACAGTCGTCACTTTGCTGTGAGGATTGTAGCTTCCGAGCATTTCGACATGGCGATGCCCCGGAGCCTTGGTTTTCTCCTGGAGAACCAAACGGAAAGCGGCCTGATTTTTCTTGCCAAAACGGTTGAGTCGGATGACGAGCATAAAAAGTGTCTAGAATTTGGGTCTCTGTAACAGAGGTAAAGATACCGGATGAGGACTTTCCTGTCAACCGTGTGGCTTGAGCTTGCCATTCTCCCCCACTTGGTCGAGACGGACCGAGAGGAGGTGAGAGACTCCCTCGTCGTTCATGGTCACCCCATAGAGGAGGCCGGCCTGCAACATGGTTTCGCGGTTATGAGTGATGGCGACAAACTGGGTATGGGATGAGAGTTCCTGGAGCATCCGCCCAAAACGCCTCGAATTCGCTTCATCGAGGGCCGCTTCGACTTCATCGAGGACGGCAAAGGGCGGCGGATTATGCGAAATGATGGCAAAAAGAAGGGCCAGGGAAGTAAGCGAGCGTTCGCCACCTGAGAGCATGGCCATGTTGTGAATGCGCTTCCCCGGAGGAGATGCAACAATCTCAATCCCGATCTCAAAGGCCTCGGGTGTGGTCTCAACTTCAGTCGCGTCGAGGTCCTCCTCATCCTCACTCTCAGTTGCGCCCCTTTTTCGCGTTTTGATCTTCACAATATTGAGCTCAGCTTTCCCACCGCCGAAAATAACCTTGAAGTATTCGCTGAATTTCTTCTGAATTTCCCCAAAGGCATCGTGGAAGGCGTGGTCAATCTTTTCGTCCATCTCTTTCACGACATGCTTGAGGGACTCGATGGCCTTCCGCAGATCGGCCGACTCGGTCGTTAGGAAGGTGTAGCGCTTCTCGGTCTCTTCATACTCCTCGACAATAAGAGGGTCAATGGTCCCGACATGCTCCACCTCCACCTTGAGGCGGGCGATCTCCCGTTCGACACGCTCACGCTCCACCGAGGTGCCGTCGTAGACGAGTGCCTGAGACTCCATGGCAAGCTCTTCTCGGACAAGAGCGGTCAGGTCCTCCTCACGCACTTCGATCCGAGCCAGAGCTACTTTGCGCTCATTCAGTTCGTCTTTTTTGGTCGAAAGCTCCCGCTCTTTCTCGCGAGCTAGGTTTTCCTTGGTAAAAAAAGTTTCGCGATAGGTTTTGCTCGCTTCACGGATACCCGTAAGAGCCTCGCTTTTCTTGACGAGAAGCCCCTCCCATTCAAGCACTTGCTTTTTCAGGCGAGTCAGCTCCTCCTCCACTTCTCGGAGGCGCTTCTCACTCACCTCTCGCTCGGTATCCGGGAGAGCCACCACTTTCTTCTCGCGGACGCTCCCCTCTCCCGCCTGGGCCCGAAGGTCAGCCAGACGCTGGCGAATAACGGTTGCAAATTCGCGGATGTCCTGGAGGTCTTCGAGCCTCTCAACATGAGCGAGCTTTTCGATGAGCTCTTTCTGAAGCTTCCCGAGATCCTCAAGTCTGGCCTGGACGAAGACAAGGTCCACGGGGATAACTCTGATCTCCTCGCGCTCTCTCTGCTTCTCAAGCTCGATCTCCCGTCGCCCCTCAAGAACGCTCATCTCCCGAACCGCCACATTCAATTCCTCGCGCAGTTTCTGAAGCTCCCGCTCCATTTCATCCTCACGCTCATTCGTTTGCATGGCGAGCGAAGCTGAAGAGGCCTCTTTCTGAAGAGTCATTGTTTCCTCTTCCAGAGCCCGGAGAGCCTTTTCGACGCTGTCGCGATAAGAAACGAGTGCGCCCCGTTCATCCTGAAAAGAATGCCAGAGATAGCCATAGAGGAGGAGTTGTTTGTCGCGAAGCTTTTTGGCGATTTCCTTTCCTTGGGAAGCTTTTTCGGCTTGACGCTTCAGATTCTTCAGATGCGGCTCGATCTCGAGAACGAGACTATCCACTCGAGCGAGATTTTCTTTGGTGCTCTCGAGCTTTCGGAGGGAGCGCTCTTTTTCAACCTGATACTGCTTCACGCCGGCCGCGTCTTCGAAGATGGTACGCCGTTCGGCCGGCGTCGCCTGAAGGAGAGCGTCACTCATCCCCTGCGTGATGACGCAGTAGCTGTCCCGGCCGATGCCTGCCTTGGCCAAGAGATCGACGACATCCATGAGGCGAACCCGCGAGCCATTGACCAGATATTCGCTTTCGCCGTTCCGATAGATTTTCCGAGTAATGGCCACTTCGGCGAATTCGATTGGGAGACGCTTATCAGCATTGTCGAAAGAGAGTGTCACCGAAGCCGAGCCGAGACGCGTTTTTTTGTCCGTTCCAGCAAAAATAACATCTTCGGACTTTTTCCCGCGGAGATTCTTCAAAGACTGCTCGCCAATAGCCCAACGGATAGCGTCGGCGATGTTGGACTTGCCAGAGCCATTGGGTCCGACAATCGCGGTTATTCCTCGAGGCCCTACCAAAGCTGGGTCATACTTACCCTGAGAAGCTTCGGGGAAAGAAGGCAAAAAATCCAACGCCGTCTTATTGGCGAAGGATTTGAATCCGTTTAATTCGAGTTTCTTGAGATACATTTTCAGTCAACAAAAAACAGTCATCAGCAACCGTCAAACAAAAAAGCCTTCCAAGCCACGCTCTCCTTCCTGCTTCTTATTTGTTGTTCTTTTCCTCTAGTATAAAGCATTTTTTGAGTAAAAAAAAGCGGGAGCTTGTGGCCCCGCTGGGATGCAAACCGGCTTTGGGAAGCGATCTAGTTCGGCGTTGCGTTCTTGACTGAGGTATCGAGCCGACGGAGAAGCGCCTTCCTCTCCTGAACCAGTTGCCAGAACTTGTAGATCTCACGGAGAAGAAAGACGACCCCGAGGGTGAAGAGACTGCTGGCTCCAGCGATTGCCTCCGCCCCTTGGCCATGTACCTGGATGAAGTGATACAAAGCCTTCCCGCCCGCGATGATGCCGATCAGAGAGAACAGGGTAACGCCCCAGCTGAACTTCATGACCCCTCCTTCAAATGTTAGCGAACAAGAAAAACTACCACCCCTTTTTGAGAAGAGCGTTTTTGGCGGCATCGCGTTGGGCCTCCTGCTTGGAAAGCCCTTCGCCCTCGGCGACGAGCTCCTCACCGATAAAGACGCCGGCGACGAATTTCCGATCATGGTCGGGACCCCATTCCTTCAGGACCTGGTAGGTCGGCGTCATCCCCGCTCGATCCTGAGCCATTTCCTGAAAGCGGCTTTTGGCATCGGAATAGAGCTCACCTTCAAGTACTTCCTCAAGCCGCACCAGAATCTTCTTCTCGATGAATTCCTTGGCCGCCTTGTATCCCTGATCAAGGTAGAGTGCACCGATGATGGCCTCGATGGCATTGGCGATGAGATAGCTTCGAGCCCGGCCCGTATCGCGAGCTTCGCCTCGGCTCATGAGAAGATATTCCTCGATCCCGATGGTGTGCCCGATCTTAAAAAGCATCTCACCATTGACGAGAGCTGCTCGAAGCGAAGTCAGCTCGCCTTCGGCCTTGTCGGGAAATTTCTCAAAGAGCTGCTCGGTAACAATAAGCTCGAGAACGGCGTCACCGAGGAATTCCAAACGCTCATTGTGTGGCAAAGCATAGCTTTTGTGTTCATTCAAAAACGAGCGATGTGTGATCGCTTCCTGAAAGAGATCTTTCTTTCGGATGATGATATCCAATTTCTCTGCGAATTCGCTCGCGTCAAATCCTGTTTTCATAGACTGAAATTCTACTCAAAGGAAAGAAACAAAAAAGTACCTAGGTACTTTTTTTGCTTTTGGTCTTGGTTTTTTTGGAAGAGACCGCCTTCTTCACTTTCGGAGCGGTTTTCTTCACTTCTTTCCGGCTCTCCTTTTTGACTTCGTCGTCCTTGTGGGCCTCGGCCCTGTGCTTTTCGCTCGTGTCGTCCTTCATGGGTTCACCCATCTCACGATAAATGGTCCCGAGGACGCCATTGACGAAGCGCGGAGTCGCGTCAGAGCCAAAGGTTTTCCCAAGTTCAATTGCCTCATTGATAGCCACTTTCGGAGGCACCTCGTCGTAATTGCCGAACATGAGCTCGAAGATTCCCAGGCGGAGAATATTCCTATCCACAACCGAAACCTGCTCGAGCGGCCATTCGGGCGCGCATTTCTCAATGAGGGTATCAATCGTCGCGCGGTGTTCCAGGGCTCCTTCCATGAGCTTTCTTGCAAAAGACGAATCCTCGAGCCCCGAAGCAAACTCCCCGAGATTCTTTCGGAGAATGACGAGAGCCTGTTCATTGTGCTTGCCCTTGAAGTCCCACTCGAAGAGTGACTGCATGACGACGGAGCGCTGGAGATGCCGGTTGGCCATAGTTAAGCTACTTTTTGATTTTTTCTAGTATAGCACTAGAACGAAAGATTCAGAATAGAAGAAAAGCCACTCTTCTTAAGCGGCTTTTTCTTTCTTCATCGTAGGAGCCATTTTCACCACTTCGCGGCCCTTGTAGTAGCCACAGGCCGGGCAAGCGCGATGAGGTGTCACGGCGGCCGAACACTTCGGACACTTGGCCGTTTGAATCGGCTTGAGTTCGAGCATTCTGCGGGCTCGGTCGCGCCGGTGTCGGGTATGTCGTTGCTTGGGGAGTGCCATAAAAAGTCATCAAAAATACTTAGCCACTCTACCAAGACTTCCCCTTCTTGGCAAGGGTTCGTGATTTCTGCCGTTTTAAAATTTCGAGCTTGCGGTTTAGGTTGTCTGGAAGAGAGAGAGAAACGGGCTCAAAAGACATCCGATGGATGGGACTCGGGCCGAGGCGCCGGAGGGCCTCCATGTGCTCCTTGGTTCCGTAGCCTTTGTGCTGAGCCAGGCCATAGCCCGGATAGAGGGTGTCTGCCTCCGTGATCAGTCGATCCCGGGTCACTTTGGCAATGATGGAGGCCGCCGCGATGGACTTCACGATTCCGTCGCCATCGACGATTGTTTCCTGCTTCTCCGAAATATTCGGGATGAGCTGGTTTCCATCGAGGATGAGGAAGAGTTTTCTCCTTTTGAGTTCGGCGGGAAGCCGATGCTCGAGATCCGAAACGGCCGCCCGCATGGCGAGGAAAGTCGCCTGGAGGATATTCACTCGATCAATCGTCTCCGCATTGATGATACCCACCCCCACATGAAAAAATTCCGCGACGAGCGGAAAAACCTTCTCTCTTTGAATAGGCGAGAGCTTTTTGGAATCCCGGATAAAGCGGAAATCCTTGGCTCGCTCCTCCGGGATAGTAAGGCTTGAATCCTTGTAGAGAACCGCGGCCGCCACGACTGGCCCAGCCAACGGCCCACGCCCAGCCTCGTCTATTCCAATCGGAAGAAAGCCTTCCGTGAGAAGCTCCCTCTCCCGGTCAAATGTGGTTTCTTGCATGGATTCATTATACCTCCTCAAAAACCCGGCGGACTGCTACAATAGAAACGCTTTACTTTCCCTGCAAAGTCCATGGAGTGATCCGGGCAATGAGGGAAACCCCAAATATGAATTCTCTCTTTTCTCATCTCCATTTCCTTCCGCGCCTTTCGCGGATTTTTTGTTGCCTGAAAATATCAGCATGAGCTTCGTCCATCTCCACACTCATTCGCACTATAGTCTTCTCACAGCCCTCCCCAAACCGGAAGAGCTTTTGAAGCGAGCCAAGGAACTCGGGATGACGACGATCGCTCTCACCGATACCTCGGCCCTCTACGGCGCCGTCGAATTTTACTCGGAAGCTAAGCATCTTGGGATGAAACCCATTCTCGGTGCTGAGATGTGGGTAGCCAAGGACCTCCGGAGCAAGAACAATACCTCGGAAGATCGGCGACGCAACCAACTCGTCCTCCTCGTCAAGAACGAGACGGGGTACAAGAATCTCTTGAAGATCATCTCCATCGCCCAGCTCGACGGCTTCTACTACAAGGCTCGGGCTGACAAGGCGCTCCTCCGGCAATACGGAGCGGGTCTCATCGCCCTCTCGGGTTCCCTTCAGGGAGAAATTCCTTCCGAGATCCTCTATGGAAATTACGAGCGGGCCAAGAAAGCGGCTCTCGAACACGAGGAGATATTCGGCAAAGGGAATTTCTATCTCGAGATCCAGCCGCATCTCGACTATGAGAACCAGACGATCGTCAATCAGGGCCTCATCCAGATCTCGCGCGAAACCGGCATCCCTCTCGTGGCGGCCTCCGATGTGCACTATCTCCGCCGGGAAGACGCGCCAACCCAGGACATTCTCCTCGCCATCCGGGACAACAAAAAGGTCACCGACAAGGAACGCTTCAGCATGATGTCCCTTGATCTCTCGCTCCGCTCCCCCGAAGAAATGGCCGAGGCCTTCAAGGATATTCCTGAAGCGGTTAAGAATACGGAGAAAATCGCCGAAGCTTGCCAGTTCGAGCTTGAATTTGGGAAGAATCACCTCCCAACCTTCCCTCTCCCCAAAGGAAAGACGGCTGACGAATACCTCCGAGAACTCTGCATGGCTGGACTTGAGAAGCGCTACCCCAAGAAAACCATCACCCCCGAGCAAAAGGAGCGCATGAATTACGAACTCTCGGTCATCGAGAAGACGGGTTTTGCTTCGTACTTCCTCATCGTGGCTGACTTCGTCAATTGGGCCAAGGACCATGGCGTCGTCGTCGGTCCGGGACGCGGCTCAGCGGCCGGCTCCTTCGTCGCCTACCTCACGGGAATCACCAACATCGATCCGATTGAATTCAATCTCATCTTTGAGCGCTTCCTCAATCCCGAGCGTATCTCCATGCCGGATATCGACATGGACTTTGCGGATACACGCCGGGACGATGTCCTGAACTATGTGCGCGAGAAGTACGGCCATGACCATGTGGCTCAGATCATCACTTTTGGCACCATGGCGGCCCGTGGCTCGATCCGAGACGTCGGGCGGGCGCTCGGCGTTCCGCTCGAGCTCTGTGACAAGACGGCCAAGATGATTCCCATGTTCACCTCCATCAAGGAGGCACTCAGCGATGTCCCTGAATTCAAAGCGCATTATGCGAGCTCGACGGAAGTCCAAAGACTCGTCGATTCAGCGCAAAAGATAGAGGGGCTCGCCCGGCACGCCTCGATGCATGCCTGCGGCGTCGTCATCACCCAAAACCCGGTGACTGACTACACGCCCCTCCAGCGCGTCGCAGGCGGCGTCGACGCGGTCGTCACGCAGTATGCGGCCTCGACCAAATCCAATGCCGTCGAAAAAATCGGCCTCCTCAAGATGGACTTCCTGGGACTGAAAAACCTCTCCATCATCGAGAACACGCTCAAGATTGCAAAGAAGATCGGAAAAGAAGTGCCAGACATGGACAAGCTCGCGCTCGACGACGCGGCCGCCTACCAGGTCCTCCAGGATGCCCATACCACCGGCGTCTTCCAGCTCGAATCCACCGGCATGAAACGCTATCTCAAACAACTGAAACCCACCGTCTTCGAAGACATCATCGCCATGGTGGCGCTCTACCGGCCCGGACCGATGGATGCCATTCCTGATTTTATCGAAAGCAAGCATGGCCGCAAAGAGGTCACCTATCTTCATCCGATCCTCGAACCCATCCTGAAAAATACCTACGGCGTCATCGTCACCCAGGACCAGGTGCTCGAGATCGCCCGGAAATTCGCCGGCTTCTCCTATGCCGAAGCTGACATCCTCCGCAAAGCAGTGGGTAAGAAGATCAAGGCCCTTCTCGACGAACAGCGCGACAAATTCGTGAGTGGCGCCCTCAAGAACCCGGCCATCACCCAGAAGGAAGCGGAAAAAGTATGGGATTTCATCGAGCCCTTCGCCCGCTACGGGTTCAACCGCGCTCATGCCGCCTGCTACGCCCTCATCGGTTATCAGACCGCGTACCTGAAAGCGCATTTCCCATCTGAATTCATGGCCGCCCTTCTCACGAGCGATCAAGCCGATACCGATCGCATCGCCATCGAAGTCCGGGAGGCCAAGGAGATCGGAGTGGAAGTCCTCCCTCCTTCCGTTAATGAAAGTTTTGCTGATTTTGCGGTCATCATTGGAGAAGACGGCAAGGAAAGAATTCGTTTCGGTCTTTCCGCTATCAAGAACATGGGTTCGGTGGCCGCCGCCGAGATCATCGCCGAGCGCAAACGCGGTGGGAAATTCGTCTCGCTTGAAGATTTCGTGGAGCGCGTCCAGACCAAGGACTTGAATAAACGCTCTTTCGAAGCCCTCGCCAAAGTAGGTGCCCTCGAAGAATTCGGTGAGCGCAAACAGCTCCTCGAAAGTCTCGATGTCATCGTCGCGCATGCCAAAAACACCAAGAACATGGCTTCCACCCATGCTGGGAGCCTCTTTGGCGACATGCCTCTCCCGACAATGAAGATTCGCCTCGTCTCCACCCCTCCCGCTACCGTAAAAGAAACGCTCCTCTGGGAGAAAGAGCTTCTCGGGCTCTATGTGAGTGATCACCCGGTCAAGCCTTTTGGCGCATATCTCGCGAAAACCTGTCTCCCCATACACTCAATCGAAAAACAGCCCGACGGAAAACGAGCCACGATCGGAGGAGTGGTCACCACTGTCCGAAAAGCCCTTTCCAAAGGAGGCCAGACGATGTATTTCGTCGGGCTCGAAGACCTGTCTGGTCGCATCGAGATCTTGGTCTTTGGGAAAGTTGCTGAGCGCGTCGGTGGATTTCTCGCCGAAGACAATCTCCTCCTCATGGATGTCCGAGTCAGCCAGCGCGATGGAGCGGTCCGCCTCGCTGCCGACGATGTCCGGAAACTCGGCGAGGATACTCTCTCGCAGTTCTCACGCGTGCACGCGACCCATCAGAAGTACGAAGAAAAAAAGAAGATAGCCGCACCGGAGGCTCCAGAGAAGAAAATTGTTATTGAGTTCGGCCGTTCTGCCGATCCCAAGCTCATTGAAGAGCTCTCCCGGGTACTCCGCAGTCTCCCACCTGGTGATACGTGCGTCTCCGTCAAAATCCTTGGCTCCACCATCCATACCACCTTCCGCATCCGAGACGATGAATCCACATTGTCTCGTCTCAGCGAGTTATCAGGAGTTGAAAACATCCGAGTTTGAATTTTTGTTTTTTCTTTGCTAAAAAGAGAGATATTTGACATACTCCGTCCGTATGAAAAAAGCCTCCCAAAGAATCCTCGTCATCGTCGGACCGACCGCTTCTGGAAAGTCTGACTTAGCGATCGCCCTCGCTCGAAAATATGATGGTGAGATTATCTCGGCTGACAGCCGGCAAGTCTACATCGGGATGGACATCGGGACCGGCAAGGTCACCAAGCGCGAGCAAGCGCAGATCCCTCATCATCTCCTCGACATTACCCGGCCCAATCAGGAATATAATGTTTCTTATTTCCTCCGCGACGCCAAGAAGGCCATCCAGGACATAGAGAAGCGCGGAAAACTTCCGATCATTTGCGGTGGAACGGCCTTTTGGATCGAAGCCCTCGTCCTCGGCACTCCGCTTCCGCCTATTCCGCCAGACAAGGAATTCCGTGAACGGTGGGGCCTCCGCCCGGCCACCGAGCTTTTTGCTTATCTGAAACGCCTCGATCCGGAACGCGCGAAAACCATCGATCGCAAGAACAAGGTGCGCCTCCTCCGCGCCATCGAGATCGCCACCGTCCTGGGAAAAGTCCCACCCATGCCCAAGCCAAGCGCCAAGAATGCGGCCAATTTCACTTTCGTCGGCCTCAATCCGCCTGTGGAAGAACTCAACAAGAAGATCCGTGATCGATTGCGGAAACGCATGCGAGAAGGCATGGAAAAGGAAGTCGGAAAGCTCTTTCAAAGCGGCGTCTCATGGAAACGCCTCGAGGAATTCGGCCTTGAATACCGAACCCTTGCCAGACTTCTCCAAGGGAAAATCACTCCGGCTGAAATGATCGATACCCTCCCCTTCGACATCATCCACTACGCCAAGCGCCAGCGCTCATCTCTCCGCCGGCTTGAAAAGAAAGGCGTGAAAATTAAGTGGTTCGAGAGCCCCGAGCAGGCCCTCGCGGAATTTAGCCTTTAAGCTTCTTCTCAAGAATTTCCTTCACAACGCTTGGGTTGGCCTTGCCCTTCGTGGCCGCCATCGTTTGCCCGAGGAGGAATTGGAGAGCCTTATCTTTCCCGGCCTTGAAGTCAGCAACTGATTTTTCGTTTTTCTCCAGAATAGAAGCGACGACTGCCTCGAGCTCTCCCGCATCGCTCATCTGGGCCAGATTGAGCCGGTCTACAATGTGAGACGGGTCTGTGTCGCCGTCGGGGCTCTTCATCATTTCCTTGAGAACGGTCTGGGCGGCGCTCGAATTGATCATTCCATCAGCTACAATGCCGACGAACTCCGCATAGTTCTTCGGCGTCACGGGAAACTTTTCGATACCCATCTCCTTCTCAGAAAGGAATTTCCGTACTTCGGTAATGAGATAGTTCGCGGCTAACTTATCGGCCTTGGAAATCTCTCCCTTGAATTCCCCTGCTTTCTTCTTGGCCGAGAGTTCGCTCACAACGGCTTCATAATACTCGGACATTTCCGGTGATTCAGTGAGAAGCATGACCAGAGGAAGAGGCAATCCATACTCTGAAGTAAAGCGTTCCACTTTGTCATCCGGGAGCTCTGGAAGGCTTTCTTTCAGGCGCGCCACATCTTCTTTGGTAAAGCGAAAGGGCGGAATGTCCGGCTCGGGGAAATACCGATAGTCATGAGCGGATTCTTTCTTGCGCTGAGAGACGGTCACTCCTTGGACCTCATCCCAGCCCCGCGTTTCCTGGATGATTTTCTCTCCCTTGTCGAGAGCTTTGCTTTGACGCTGTATCTCAAATTCAATGGCTTTCTCCACGCTTTTGAACGAGTTGATGTTCTTCACCTCTACCTTGGTCCCGGAAAGACGATTCTCTCCCTCCGGATAGAGCGAGATGTTCACTTCACATCGCATCTGGCCCTTTTCCATGTCGGCATCCGAGACATTGAGATAGCGAAGAATCTGCTGGAGCTTCTGGCAAAAGGCGCGCGCGTCCTTCCTGTTCGTGAAGTCTGGCTCAGTAACAAGTTCCATCAGGGGCACGCCGGCTCGGTTATAGTCAACGAGAGTATAGTCGGCCCCGTCAGGATGAGTCAGTTTCCCAGTGTCCTCCTCAAGGTGAATACGCGTGATGTGAAACGGTTTCCCCTCTATCTCCATCGTCCCATGCTCGCAAAATGGCTCATCGTACTGTGAGATCTGATAGCCCTTAGGACGATCGGGATAAAAATAATTCTTGCGGTCAAATTTCGAGGTGAAACGAAGAGCGCAGTTCAACGCCAGCCCGACCTTTTGGACGAACTCGATTGCTTGACCATTGGGAACCGGGAGCGCTCCCGGCTGACCCGTACAGACCCGGCAGATGTAGGTATTGGGCTTCTTCCCCAGATCCGGCTTGTTTTCGCAACGACAAAACATCTTGGAAGCCGTCTTCAGCTCCGCGTGAACCTCCATGCCAATAGTAGTGAAATACTTCATAGCCCTAACGATTGTCGCCGCTCGAATGAATGACGCCCCGATCCAATCGATCGGCAAGCTTTTCTATATTTTTTTCAGCTACCTCGTCCAAGGTAAAACCAAATTCATGTGCAACCTGAGCCAGATACCAAAGCACATCTCCAAGCTCTTTTTTGATGTCCTGTCTCACTTCTTCCGACACCACGCCTTTATCATTTCGCATTATTTTTTTAACCTTTTCTGCTACCTCCCCCGCTTCCCCAACCAAACCAAGGGTCGGATAAACAAAGGGCTTCCCAATTTCTGGATACATGGCGGTTTTCCGAGCCAGTTTTTGATATTCATCAAATTCCATAACGATGGTTCATTATATGATTTTGGATATACTTTGCCAAATCTCCTTTGCGATCAACTCTGGGGAGTGCAGATTACCATGACTGTCTGTACAAACAATGCGCTGCCAGCTTTTCTGCTCTTTCAAAAGCTTGAGAGCGCTTTCCCGAGCCAAAGCCAAATACCGCGCATCCGCTTCCACCGTGTCCTTTCCGCCCTTTTTGAGATAGGTTTTCTTGTCTTTCGCGATCTGCTCACGAAGGAGGCGCGCACTCACCCACTGCGGCACATCCAGGTAAAAGATACTATCCGGCCGAGGAAGCTTGAAAATCTCATGCTCCATCTCGTCCAGCCAGCCCAGGAATTTCTTCCTCGCGGGGAGGTTCTTCACCTTGCCGGCCTGATGAAGCTGATTGGAGCTGACATACCGATCCAAGACAACCACCTTTCCTTTTTTCAGGGCCTCCTCGATCTTCGGACGCGTTTCCATCCGATCGCAGGCATACAGGGTCGACGCGACATACGGGTCGAGATGGACGAAATCGCCATGCTCGCCCGTGATGCATTCGCCGATGAGCTGGCCAAAAAAATTGTCCTCGTAGCGGGGAAAATCAAAGGTGACCACCTTTCTTCCTTCCTTCTTCAGTCGTTCCACCAAAAGTCTGGTTTGGGTCGCTTTGCCTGAGCCATCAGCTCCGTCGATTACGATGAGGCGTCCTTTTTTCGGCATACTGCTCCATTCGGATCAATCTTTTGAATTATTTCATCCACCCTCTTTTTCAAGAGCTCGAGATCGCCATCGTTATCAATCACGAAATTCGACTGTTGTTTGAGCGAGTTAATAGAAATCTCCGTTTCGCGTTCATGATCCTGACGAAATTCTTCGAGCGTCTTGGTCTCATCGTCTGCATTCTGATGACGCTTGGTCAGCCGCTCATAGCGAAGCTCCATCGGAGCGTCAATAAAGAGAAGCTTGAAATGAGGCTCTTTCTGCAAGAGAAGAATGTCCGAAAACCGCCGCACTCCATCGACAACAATAAATGGCGCGTCCGAACCCTTGATCCGCTCATGGACGACCCTCGCGACGAGATCGTCCCCAAAATTCTGGCGCAGGATATGTGACATTTTTGAAATAGAGTCTCGCGTCTCCGAGATGAAAAGCATGCGGAGAATGTCGCGAAAAATGTCCGAAGTACGAAACTGGACCGCTCCATATTCTTCCACCAAATACTTCGCGACCGTATCTTTGCCAGAAGCAATTTCGCCTGTTACCCCCAAGGTGATCCTTTCCATATTTTATGATTTCTCAAGTGTCAGATAGGTTATCTTGTATTCCCCCTCTTCCGTGTCTTCTCGCTCTACGATTTTCGGAAAAGCCTCTTCATACTCAGGGAAGAAAGTGTCTCCTTCTATTATGGCGTGAACAAGCGTCAGATACAAGCGCCCAGCCGAAGAGAGGGCCTCCTCATAGATCTGCCCTCCACCGCAAATGAAAATCTCTTCTTTTTCAAGGCTCTTCGCCTTCATGAGAGCTTCTTCAAGACTCCTGACGAGGGTACAGCCTGGAATCTCAAGATCCCGGTCGCGCGTCACAACGAGAGTGGTCCGATTGGGCAGTGGACGCCCTATCGAATCATAGGTTTTGCGTCCCATGATGAGCGTATGGCCAGTTGTTTTCTCCTTAAATCGCCGGAAGTCGTCTTTCAAATGCCAAGGAATCTTTCCCTGGTTCCCGATAACGCGATTGAGAGAACAGGCGACAATGATGGAAATTCTCGATGACATGGTTTTAAAAAAGGAAGCCGAGGAGATGTCTCCCTGGGCTGGCGGATCAAACGGCGATCGGTGCCTTGATGGATGGATGAGGATCGTAACCGACGAGCTCAAAATCATCAAACTTGAAGTCGAAAAGATCCTTCGTGTCTCTCTTGATGACGAGTTTTGGAAGCGCCCTTGGCTCGCGTGAGAGCTGTTCGGCCACTTGCTCGAAGTGATTGTTGTAGAGATGAACATCCCCTCCGGTCCAGACGAACTCTCCCGGCTCCAGTCCCGTCACTTTGGCTATCATGATCGTGAGGAGAGCGTAAGAGGCGACATTGAAAGGCACTCCGAGAAAGGTATCACAGCTCCTCTGATAAAGCTGGCAAGAAAGCCTTCCTTCGGCCACATAGAACTGGAAGAGGCAATGGCATGGCGGAAGCCCCGCAACAGCCATAGCTTCAGTGTCCGCTGGGTTCCACGCGCTTACAATGAGGCGACGGGAATTCGGATTCTTCTTGATCTCTTCGACAACATCCCGAAGCTGATCGATTTCCGTACCATTGGGCGTCCTCCAGTGGCGCCATTGATAGCCATATATGGGTCCGAGATCGCCATACTCATCGGCGAATTTTTCATCACTCTTGATACACTCGATGAATTCTTCCAAGCCTTTATTCCATTCGTCGGAATTCGTTAAAGGGATGGGAAGATGATTGCGCTGGAGATACGACTTGTAAGGCCACTCGTCCCAGATATGCACATTCTTCTCGGTCAGCGTTCGGAGATTGGTGTCGCCCGTGATGAACCAGAGAAGTTCTTCCGCGATGACGCGAAACGAAAGCTTTTTGGTGGTAAGAAGTGGAAATCCCTCGGAAAGATCAAAGCGCATCTGATAACCAAAAACACTTTTCGTCCCCGTTCCGGTCCGATCTCCTTTCTGCACCCCATACTCCTGTATGTGATTCAAGAGATCAAGATATTGTTTCATAGTTTCTCCTCATTAAGGAACTGGCAATAAATGTTTGTTTCATACTTGCATCGAAATTTTCTCATGCTTTTGAAGTTTTGCGCAAACGGCTCTTTTGTGTCAAAACAAAATCCCCTTCTCAAAGTCGAAAAGGGGGCGGTCTAAGGCCTACTAAATATATTTTACTGCTCAATCTTCTGACAGAGGATGGAGAATCGTGGGGATTTTACCGAAGGCATCCGCTGCCTTCACGATTTCTGTATCAACCAGTTTCAGCCTATCGTTGTCAGACGACATCAGGTAAACTTTGTTGCTCAAAATTTCGAGCCGACTGATTGCCTCCCGCAAGGCTTGCCAAAACTCGTCTTGGGCCTTTTTGATCTCATCCGAACTCTTTCCGAATGGAAATACTGGAACCTCTTTTGGAACAGCCACTGCACCACCAGCTTGAACACTCATTAGCATTCTCCTCAGGTGAAAGGACTACCTTGAAAGTATAAAATCCTACACTTAAAAATGCAACTTACTTCCTTTTGCTCTTCTTGAAATTGAGATGCATTTTGGAAGCGACAGGCTTTTTGTCCCGATAGTACTTACTATTGAGGCCCTTGGAGCCATACGGGCGCTCACAGGGCGAGGAGAGGTATTCGAAGGCCATCTGACCAATCGGCATCTTGTAATAGAGCTTGATGGGGATCTTTCCGGCGTTATAGAGCTCAAGCGTCATCTTGAGTGAGTTTCCTGGATCGAGATAGCCAGCCGTCGTATGAATGATGAGGCCGAGGCGACCGAGGGAGCTTTTCCCTTCGAGACGGCCAACAAGCATGTCCGAAACGCCGGTTTCCTCATAAAGAAGACCGAGAGCGAATTCACCCGGATGAAGGATAAAAGCTTCATCATCCTTAATGGCCACTTTTTTCATAAGGTCCTTGACCGGAACCTTGGGATCAATGACGAAATTCTGATTGATGTTGAAGATAAGGAAGTGGCGGTCCAAATGGACATCATAGCTCGCCGGCTGGACATACTCTGCCCGAAACGGCTTGATGGTGATTTCGCCGGCTTTGTGTTCCTTCTTGATGTCCCTGTCGGAGAGAATCATAGACGAATGTTTAGGCGAACGCGACGATATCCCTTTTAGCGGCTAATGGGAAGGCCAGGCCCCATAGTCGAAGAGAGCGTGATCGAGGCGAGGAATTTTCCCTTCAAGCCTTCCGGCTTCATCTTTTCGATGGTCCCGAGAAGCGCTTCCAGGTTTTCTTCGAGGGCCTTGGCCTCAAAAGAAAGTTTCCCCACGACCTGATGGAGATTGGCAGTATCATCGTTCTTGAAAGCGATCTTCTTTCCTTTTTTGAGCATTTCGACGGTTTCTCCGATCTTGGCCGTAACGGTCTCCGTCTTGGGAGACGGCATCATCCCTTTCGGTCCGAGGACTTTGGCTACCTGAGCCAATTTGGGCATCATCTCAGGGGTCGCCAGGACCACATCAAAGTGCGTCCCGGGAAGGACTTTCCCTGACTTGATGTCTTCAATAAGGGTTTCACCACCGACAAAATCAGCTCCAGCCTCTTTGGCCTCTTTCTCCTTGGCAGTCGTCACCACGGCTACTTTCTTGGCCCGGCCGCTTCCATGAGGAAGGATGACGGTGCCGCGAATGGCTTCGTCTGATTTCTTGGTATTGATGCCGAGATGAATGTGGATCTCGACGGACTCGTCAAACTTGGCCATCGGATGCTCCTTGAGGAAAGCAATGGCCTCGCTCGCTGTATAGACTTTGGCCGGATCGATCTTCTCGAATGCCGCCCGAAACTTTTTCCCGTGTGTCATATCTTTGTCGTGGTATTGACGCCTTTGACTCTGCAGAGGCTCCCACAAAATAAATGATAAATTATCCTTCTACTTTGATGCCCATCGAACGCGCGGTGCCCTTGATGATCTGCATGGCTGCTTCGACGTCGTTGGCATTCAGGTCTCGCAGTTTCTTTTCAGCGATCTCACGAACCTGGGCCTCGGTGATGCTTCCGGCCCTGTCCTTCAACGGATTGGCTGCACCCTTTTCGATCTTGGCCGCTTTCTTGAGGAGGTCCGAAGCCGGCGGAGTCTTCATGACGAAAGTGAAGCTTCGGTCTTCGAAGATAGTGATCTCTACCGGGATGATGTCTCCCATCATTTCGCGAGTGGCCTCATTGTACTTTGAACAGAAGTCCTGGATGTTCAAGCCATGGGGTCCGAGGGCGGTACCGACGGGAGGAGCGGGAGTAGCTTTGCCAGCCGGGATTTGGAGTTTGACGATTGCTTTGATTGCTTTTGCCATAATTGTCTTAAAATCAATGAGTGAGTTTCGAGTGAGCGGATTCACGGGCGAGAAGAGAAGCGCTTCTTCCTTGAGTTCCTTTCACTTTTTAACGCGTTCCCCTTTACCGAAGAATTAACCCTTCTTGATTTGGAGGAAATCGAGCTCAACCGGAGTTTCACGGCCGAAAATGGAGACCAATACCTTGACCTTGCCTTTCTCATCGTCCACTTCCTGAATCTTCCCTTCGAAGTTCTTGAAGGGTCCATCAGCGATGCGGACGCTTTCGCCGACTTTGACATCGATTTTGTATTTCGGCTCAGCTACGCCCATGCGCTTCTTGAGCATTTCGATTTCAGCCGAATCAATAGGGGTCGGGGTGGTCCCGAGACCGATGAAACCGGTAACATTCGGGGTATTGCGGACGACATACCACGAAGCGTCGGTCACAATCATGTCTACCAGCACATAGCCAGGATAAATGCGCTCTTCCACAACGACACGCTTTCCTGCTTTGATCTTGATCTTCTTTTCCTTGGGGACAAGGACATCAAAAATATGGTCCTGCATATCCATGGACTCGATACGCTGACGAAGGTTCCGCGCAACATTGTCCTCATAACCCGAATAGGTATGGAGAACATACCAGGAGCGACCGTGATGCTGAGTTTGTTTGGCCATAGCCGAAAAAGATAAACGTTACAATGACAAAAGAAAACGATTGACGAGATAGCTGAAAAACGAATCGAGGGTTCCGAGGAAAAGAGCGACCGCGAGACTGATCACCACGACGAGTACGGTATAGCGGATGAGCGCTTCCCGGCTCGGCCAATTGACCTTCATGAGCTCAGCCTTGGCCTCGAGGATGAAGTTGAAAAGCTTTTGCATACCGCTTTTTTGGGTTCTAAAAAAAGCCCCGGGGGCTTTTCATTCACCAGCTTACCCTACCTGGAACGGGCTGTCAATGGAGGCCTAAAACAAGCCACAAACTAGAAAAGTTCGAGCTCTACCATGAACGAACGGTAACTCTCGAGGAGCTTTTCGGCCTCTTCTTTCGTCAGGGAAAAGTTCGGTTCATTAACAATACGATTTCTCATCTCATGTGCGGCCTTGAGACTCTCGAAGCTCTCGAGTTGTCCCGGATGAATGCTCGCGAGGCGCTCCCCCATGTTTTTCCCGGCGTAACCGATGCCCGTGAGAAGCTCGTCGGCGAGTCGATCTGCCTCGAGGACGGCCACTTTATACTGCGAAGGATTGCCACCGTCAAGGCGCTCCGCGATCTTCTTCCAGCGCTTCTCGACTGAATTCTTGGCCACGAGTGGACGCTCGGTCCCAAAGAATTGGAGCTTGAGATTGGCCGTCACTCCACGAAGGAGAAGAAGGAGCACGACATCCGCGATGAGAACGATGGCATAGAGCATGAGAAGCCATCGGAGCACGGTGAAGAGAACCGAGTGGTTTATGATCTGCCACGCATCCCCCAAGAACGGAAAAATGTCACTCGCTTCAAACATGTCTTTCTCTATTTATCTTTTTCAAATGCATGGGCAACCTGGAAAAGCGTCTTCTCCTCAAACCAGCGCCCCATGAGTTGCCCCCCGAGCGGCAGGGCTTTCCCGTCTTCTTCTATTGTACCAAGAGGAAAGGAAATTGCCGGCACACCCGAAAGATTGGCGGTTACCGTATAGACATCTGAGAGGTACATCTTGAGAGGATCCTCGCTTTTCTCGCCGATGCGAAAGGCGACTTCCGGAGTGGTGGGAGAAAAGAGCACATCTACCTTTTCAAAAGCTTTCTCAAAATCCTGCCGGATAAGCGCCCGGACTTTCTGGGCTTTCTTATAGTACGCATCGTAGTAGCCGGCTGAGAGCGTATAGGTGCCAAGCATGATACGGCGCTTCACTTCAGACCCAAAGCCCACCCGCCTGGTATCGAGATAGGTCTCAAGCAAGGTCGATGTTTTCGTCAACGAATCCTTGTCATCGTTCACCGAAAGGCCGAAGCGGATTCCGTCGAGACGCGCCAGGTTGGAGCTTACTTCGGAAGGCATGAGGATGTAGTAGACTGGGAGCGCCAGCGGACTATGTGGGAGACTTACCGGAACGATCGTGGCCCCGAGTTTCTTGAATTTCTCGATTGCCTTCTCCGAAAGGGAACGCACTCGCGGATCGAGTTCCTTGGAAAAATACTCTTCAGGAATACCGACACGCACCTTGTTCATGTCTCCCTCGAGCTCCTCCTCAAAATTCACTCCGTCTCCTTCGGCTGTGGTCGCATCCAAAGCATCCTTTCCAATGAGGCGTGAAAAAAGAATAGCCACATCTTCAACCGTCTTTCCAAAGGGGCCGATCTGATCAAGGGAAGAAGCCATAGCGATGAGACCCGAGCGTGAAACCCGGCCATAGGTGGGCTTGAGGCCAACGACACCCGTGAAAGAAGCCGGCTGGCGAATCGAACCTCCTGTATCCGAGCCAAGTGCCCAAACCGCCATGTCTGCCGCGACCGCAACCGCCGAGCCGCCCGAGGAACCACCGGGAACGCGTTCTGTATCGAGTGGATTCCGACTCGGCCCAAAGGCGCTATTTTCCGTCGAGGAACCCATGGCAAACTCATCGAGATTGGTCTTCCCGAGAAGAACCGCCCCCTTTGCGGAAAGTTTTTCCA
>JBDTWF010000028.1:0-5400 GCA_040006815.1 Candidatus Moraniibacteriota bacterium
ACGCGAGGCCAATATTCTTTGCTACACCACCTGCCATTGGAACACCGCCTGTTGTGGCGTCCGCGATAGCATAGGACTTTCCACCGAGAACATCACTGGCGGGGCCAGTCTGATTGGTGAAAAGGAGAGGTTCACCTGCTTCCCATACGTTGTCTCCATCATCCGCCCAAGCTGTAAAATAGAGGTTTTGGGCAAGTTCTCCGTCGAAGTTATTTGCGCCGTCTTCGAGAACATCTCCTGTTCCATCGAGTTCAGGCTCCGTAGAGCTCACATCGTTATTCTTGGTGATGTTTACATCTGCACAGGCCCACGCATCGTTGTTGATGACATGAAGGCTAATGGTGTTTTCACCGCTGTCTCCGGGCTTCACATCAGTGAAATTGAAGAACTTCTGAGCTCCAAGATCAGTTTCTGTCCATGTTCCGTCACAAGAGGTACCAGCTACAGGATAAGCGGCTTGGCCTGACCAGTGGTATCCGGGCCCTTCTGTATTTTGAACACAGATATTGCCGTTATAATGCTGTTGGCTATCGACTTTGAGGTCGATTGCGCCCGCGGTGAAGGTATTCCCCGTCGAAGTCTCTGTGTCGGAGAAGAACGCTTTGGTCCCGCCGACCACGACCGCGGCGACCGCGGCGATGACCGAGAGACTCATGATTATTTTCTTATTCATACATTGTTTTTACTGAATTATGCTCTGGCCGCATCGACGCTGTTGGCTGGGAAAGCCTGCGGATATTGATGACCCCTAAATGAATTGTTCAAAACCGCGAGCTGACGAAGAGGATGCTCGTCCGAACCAAATCCCTCTACGACAGCCTGCATTCTGAACATTGACTGACAAATTTCCAGCACCTTGTTTTGCCTCTTTTTTTATGGCAAACAAAAAAGCCGGCGGGAGTCAAACAGAAAAAACTGTCGAACTTCCGTCGGCCTTCAGGGGACAAAGCTCTCGTCTATCCATCATACGAATCATTACAACGAAATACTCTCTCCAAGAATCACCCATTTTTATTTTTAAGTCTCAAGAATGAATGAGACCAAAGAAATCAATTACTTTCCCCGAAGGAATATAGTAGGCTATCCCCACATACTCATTATGTCAAATTTTTGATTTTTTGGAAGATTTTCTACCAAGCGAAGCGAATTTCACTCTTTTCCCCAAGAAAAATAGAAAAAACAAGGTTTTGAGCCTTGTTTTCTCTGTCTCTCAGATGTTTTCCTTTTAGGAAGCGGGTTTCAAAGATACCCCGTCGAGAAGCCGGGAAGTCTTGTTTTTGCCTGATTTTTCCTTCTGTGAAGCCCCCTTTCCCTTATTCTGGCGGTCTCGGACGGCGATGACAATCGAGAAATAGGCCTCTGAGAGGAAGACGATCGGAGCGAGGACAATAGCCATGTTGATAAAGATGGCTGAAAGAAGCCAGATCCAGACGGTCTGATGGGGCGGGAGAGCCCTCCCCGCTTCGGACATCTGAGGAGAAAAGAGGGATGCATCAGCCAGGAAGGCAGTCGTATCGCTCACCAGAACCGGCCGAGAGGAAGCTGGAGCAAGGGCTTTGACTTCGGTCTCCAGACCCTTGATCTCGGGCGTCTTCACGGGAGCCGGGGTAGCCAGTGGAGTGGTCGCTTTGGTCCCGTCAGCCACGGCAACGAGGGGCGTTCCAAAAAACTCCACGGTGATGAGCGAAGTCTCGCCATTCAGTTTTCCTTCTACGACGGCCACACCGATCTCGCGATAACTCGAGTTCAAAATGTTGGCCCGATGGCTCTCGCTCTTCATCCACGCTGAGTGCTGTTCTTTGGCGCTCGAGAAATTAACGGCCAGGTTCTCCCCGGCTCCCTTGTAGACATAGCCTTCTTTCTTGATCCAGTGCCAAGGCGTCACGCCAGCGGGAGAAGTGTGTGCAAAATAATCGTTGGCAATCATGTCGTGTGCCTTGTCGCTCGCAGCCTTGGAAAGAGCGGCGTTTTCTGAGAGTGGCGCGAGACCTTCTTTCTCCCGCGCGGCGTTGGCCAGCTGGATGACTTCAGCATTTGAAATGCCGCTCGCCTGGACGGGAGCCGTCATCAAAGAAGACCACAAAAGCCCGAGCATGAGAGCCGGGACAAGCGTGGCAGAGATGAGTTGTCTCTTGTTCTTTGTTTGAGCCATAGTTTGGCTGATGGTCGCAAAAAATAAAGAAAACGGGCTTTCACCCGTTTCCTTGTTTTTTGGCTTTTTCAAGCCTCGATGTGTCTATTGTAGCAGATTTTTTGGCTTTTGTCCAGTCTTTAAGCCATTTTCAAGACTTTTCCTCGTTCATTATCGGGCTGGGAGGCGCATCGCCTCAACCGCCGCCTGAAAGGAGGCACTCATCTGATCGACCGTTGGTGGCGCGGTCCAGGCCAGGTAAAAGAACTGAATGAGAAGCATACCCAAGAGAAAAGCCAAGGCCCCCAAAAGAATGACTCCATACCAGACAATGCTCTCCGGGAGAATCACCGAAGTTTTCTTTTGTATATATTGAATGAGTGCGTCGATCATAGCGTTACCAGTTCTTTGCCCCAGCAGTCCAATAGCCGTAGGCGCTCGGGAGTCCCCGCTTCCCCGGAAGGCGCGCCGGATCATAGCGCTCACTGGGCACGGAGAGGCTTGGCGGGTTCACATAGATGAGCTTGTAATCCCTGCCGTTACTCTTGTAAACATACTGACTCATCCCGTCCGTATTGCCCGTTCGCTCCCGAGGCAAGGGACAATCCCCCATGTTTCCGAGAGGCACGATCCAGCACGGATTGGGCGCATTGGGTATTTCTGGACAATCATAGAAAGAGAGGTACCCCTCAAAGCCACAGGAAACCGGATAGCTTCCGCCGTCTCTTTTATAGCTTTCGAGAGAGCTTCGGATCTGGTCGAGATCGCCAAGAGAAAGAGTGGCGTCGCTTTTGACGCGAATCAGGCTCACGATGACGAGCAAAGAGGCGACCAGGAGGGAAAAGATGGCCACAATAAAAAGCGCCTCGATCGGCATGAAGGCCCGTTTTGTACGAATGTGTTTCATGCGCTCATTCGGTTATGACGCCTCTCGCTCAAGGGATGCTCGCTTCCTTTTCTTGAAAAAGTAAAACCATGTGTACAGGATGACGATGAGGACCACATTGGGAAAGAAGACGGAGGGATGCCCCCAGGAAACACCATTCACATGGTACGAGGAGATGGGCCAGAGAAAGGGCGTCGGGAAAAAGGCGTCAGAGTGCGTCGGGATGTCTACAAGGATGTGGAGTCCCCACCCGCCCATGATCCACCACGGACGCTTCCGGATGGCCGAGACGAGACCAAAGACGATGAGAAAGATGACCAGGCTATGGGTGTAGTTGTAGAGTGTGTGAACAAAGAGAGGAATCTGCGATGGGTCGGGGTGCTGTCCTGAGCGCCAGTCTGGATGATCAAAAAAGCCCGTCCAGGTTCCGATCGTATAGAGACCGAATGAGAAGAGGTCCGGCGCGATGCCAAAGAAAAAAGCGAGGAGGAAATTCCTGCGATTCTCTCTTCCGAAGGCGATCGAGCCGTAGAGCCCGTGAGAAATGATGTCCATATTCTGATTGTAGCATTTGTTTTCCGAGTGAAAGACGAAAGTTTCACGAAAAACGGCTGAGTGCTCGTTTGACAATGAGAACGAATACGCAGAGACTAGGGGTAGTTATCCTCTGATGCCGATCGCTATGGAAAAAATTGACAAAAAAATCCTCATCGTTGAGGACGATTCCAATCTCATGGAGATCCTTTTGAAACTGTTGGAGCGCGAAGGCTTTGAAACCTTCACAGCCAAAGACGGTGAAGAGGGCTTACGCATGGCTCTCTCAGAGCGCCCTGACCTCATCCTCCTCGACATCGTCATGCCCAAAAAAGACGGCATCACCATGCTCACGGAGCTCCGCCTCGATGCCTGGGGCAAGTCCGCTCCCGTCATCTTCCTCACCAATATTGATGCCACCGAGTCCATGGAAGAAGGCCTTGGGAAAGGGGCTCTCGACTACATCGTCAAGTCCCGTTGGAACAACGAGGATGTCATCAAAAAAATAAAGACACGCCTTGAGTGTCAGTAGTCTCTTCCTCTTTGCCTTTTTAGTGCATAATCTCGCGGACGATGTCTATCGCCTTCTGTGGCGTCGTCAAAGCCTTGACGAGATAAAAACGAGTTTCATATTTCCCCACCTTTTTGAAGGCGGCTTCGTCGTCGACATTTGAAAGAACCACGACGGGGATTTTGGCGAGTACCGGATCCGCTCCGAGTTCTCTGAGGACATCAAAGCCATTCTTCACCGGCATCTGGAGATCGAGAAGAATAACATCCGGCTGTTCTTTCTTGATGAGAGCCATCCCCTCTTCGCCGTCCTTGGCCAAAGCAACATCAAAGCCTTCGCGATTGAAAGCCAGGGAATAGATTTCGCGAAGATTTTCATCATCGTCCACGAGGCAGATTTTCTTTCTCGCCCAAATAGGATTGCTCATAGGGTTTTGTTTTTTGTGTCTTTATAGTATCACGCCCACGAAACCACTCAAGAACACCTCTCCTCCAGAAATCTTCGCCAAAAAACACTCGGCTCACGCCAAAAGCGTGGCTCGTCGTAGAGAATCCGCTCTTTTCGAAGAGGCCTTTTCTCTCGTCCGAAAGGGGGCTCTTTTCCCCCTCAGGATTGAAGGCTTGTTTGAGAGGCTGTATACTAGGGATAAGGAATAATTCGTAATTAACAGCATTCCTATGGCTGAGGCCACAACTGACGCTCCGGTCGCCACCGGGCACTGCATGAAGTGCAAGGAGAAACGGGAGATGAAGGACACGGAGGAAGTCGTCATGAAGAACGGACGCAAGGCGATGAAGGGGATTTGTAGCATGTGCGGAACAAAGATGTTCAAGATCCTCGGGAAATAGTCTTCCTGCTTCGAAACAAAGAAAGCCCTTCCGGGCTTTTTTGTTTGCCTGCTTCTCGCTTTTCCTTCCTCTCCCTATGCCATGAGCCCTTTCTCTCCTCCGATAAATTGATTCTTCTTTTTGTACCGATACTCATGGAGAGTCAACGCAATGACAATGAGATCGAGGAGCGTGAGGAGCATGATGGCGCGGTAACGGCCTGGGCTCGTGAGCTCGCCGCAGCCGGCAAGCTCAGCCACTCGAGCAGCCCCGAGGCCGCCATCGACGACGGTTGGAACGCCGCCGGCGAGAACGTCGGCTTCGGCTCCACCGTCAGCTCGGTACAGGACGCGCTGGTGTCCAGCGCCGGGCATTACGCGAACCTCGCCCGCCCGACCTACTCGGCGATCGGTGTCGCAGTGGCGGTCGATTCCGGTGGCCGTCTGTGGGTGTGCGAGGTATTCGCCGGCTGATCGGCTGGCTAGGGTGGCCCGTCTCCGACGAAAGGTCG
>JBDTWF010000029.1:0-4984 GCA_040006815.1 Candidatus Moraniibacteriota bacterium
CTTTGGCAACGGCATGTGGACTGACGAAACAAATGGAGCAAAGGAGTCGCGGGATAAGTTAGATGCGCTCTTAAAAAGTCGCCTGAGTGCAGCGGAATACGGTCAACTCGAGTTCCCCATTGCGAATAACCCATCGCCGTCCCCGGTGCGAGATCTACTAGAGGCATTTGCTCAGCAAACAAATGCAGACGACAGACAGTTGTGCCGTTGGATTGAACTACACTCTAACTGACAAAGAATTGGGCGCCGAAGCGGAAAAACCGTTCGCTTTACGCGTCGAGGAACCAACAGTTCTATACAAGTCGGGGTGCAGGGAATTGAACCCTGTCTATCTGCTCCCAAAGCAGACGTACTACCGGTATACGACACCCCGGGTGTCACGAAACTTTGTCTATCTTACCTTTTTTCTCTCATTCCCGCTACGAAAGCAAAATCCCGCACTAGGCGAGATTTTGCCTCTATCTTTTGTGTCTGTCACAGCGCAAAAAGCGTTGTGATGAATGGAACAGCTTATTTGACGGCCTCCTTGAGGGTCTTGCCAGCTGTAAATTTCGGCACGGTCATGGCTGGGATAGTGATCTTGGCCTTGGTCTGGGGGTTGATCCCTTCTCGAGAGGCGCGGTTCGAGACCTTGAAGGTTCCGAATCCGGTAAGCGTCACTTTGTTGCCACTCCGAAGCTCGGCGGTAACGGTGTCGATAAAGGCCTCAAGGACCATTTCGACATCTTTCTTGGAGAGCTCGGTCTTGTCCACGAGGGAATGAACGAGCGTGTCCTTGTTCACATTTTTCATAGTATTTCCACCTGCCTTCCTAGTTTTAAATTCTTGTCTGTTTGAAGGAGCACTGTCTCCTTTCCCCGAGAATAAAGCAAAACTTGAAAGAATGCAAGCGGTTTTGGCTAAACCACGCCATTTTTGTCAAGAGTGGCTTCAGCAAGCCTTATAAATTCAGTTCTTCCAATGAGAAAAGCAAAATCCCCTTCTGGGGATTCGCTAAAACAGAAATTCTACTACCGGGCGTACCCGGTAGTGAAATTTCGGCTAATCATTGTCACTGCCTTTTTGGTAAGAAAAGAGGGGCTCGATAGCTTGCCTGGCCGAAATTCTACTACCGGGCGTATTCGATGGCGCGAGTTTCGCGGAAGACCACAACCTTAATTTCGCCTGGGTACTGAAGCTCTTCTTGGATGCGCTTGGCGACATCCTTGGCCAGATTCATGGCGCCATAATCATCCGTCTTCTCTGGATTGACAAAGATGCGCACCTCGCGACCGGCCTGAATGGCATAAGACTTCTCAACTTGCGGAAAAGTATTGATGAGCGTTTCGAGTTCCTGGAGACGCTTGATGTATTTCTCAGCCGTTTCCTTGCGGGCTCCCGGGCGGGCGGCTGAGAGAGCATCAGCGGCGGTCACGATGTAGGAGACAATCGAGGCATGCGGGTACTCGTCATGGTGTGATTTCATGCCGTCGATGACATTACTCGCGACACCAAACTTCTCAAGAATGCGCATTCCGATCTTCACATGCGTTCCCTCGATCTCATGGTCCACCGCTTTCCCGATGTCATGGAGAAGCCCGGATTTTCTGGCGCAGGCGACATCCTGACCGAGTTCCGCGGCCAAAGCGGCAGAGAGGTAGGAAACCTCAAGCGAGTGGAGGAGGACATTTTGCTTGTAGCTGTAGCGATAGCGGAGACGCCCCAAAATATAGAGAAGCTTGGGATGCATCCCCGGGACGCCAGCATCATAGGCGGCCGCTTCTCCCGCTTCCTTGATCTTGTTATCGATTTCCTTCTTGGCTTCTTCGACCGCTTCCTCAATGCGGGCTGGGTGGATGCGGCCATCAGAAATGAGCTTTTCGAGAGCGATCTTGGCCACTTCGCGGCGCACCGGATCAAAACCAGAAATGATGATGGATTCAGGGGTGTCGTCGACGATGAGCTCGACGCCTGTTTCTTTTTCGAGAGCGCGGATGTTACGCCCTTCTTTACCGATGATCTTGCCTTTGATCTCGTCGGAGGGAATGGTGATGGTCGTCGTGGTGAACTCAGCCACATGAGTGCGGGAGTACTTCTGGATGACCGTCGCCATGATCTCCAGCGAGCGGCGCTCCAGAGTATCGTGCGCCTCCTTCTCAAGCTTGGTCATGCGATCGACGAGAGCGTTCTTGCTCTCCTCCTCAACAAGCTTCATGAGTCGATTCTGGGCGTCTTCTTCGGAAAGTTTGGCCGTGCGCTGAAGCTCCTGCATCTCTTCTTCCTTGAGCTTCTCCACCTCGGCTTTAATGGCCTGGATCTCTTCGGCTCGAGACATGAGCTTCTTTTTCTCTTCGATGACCGACTGGGCTTCGCGCTCGACTTGCTCTTCGCGCTTTTCGAGGCGCGTTTCAGTGTGTGAGAGCTTTTCCTCGCGAGTCTGCTCGTTCTTCTTGGCATCTTCAAGAATCTCGACCGCCTTGTTCTTGGCGGCAAGGGTCGCTTCTTCACCCTTTTTCTTGGCCTCCTCGATGATCTTGGCCGCCTGACCTTCGGCCGTGTCAAGCTGTTTCTTGGCGGTGTTCTGACGGATGATGTAACCGATAAGCGTGCCGACCCCGAGGGAGACGAGCGCCGCGATAAAAATAAGAGAACTCATACAAAGAATCCCGCTTCAGGAGGCGGATCTTTCCGAATGCCAGTTGTGGAGAGAGTGAAAACGCAAAACTCCCCTAGCCACGCGAGGGAGAAAAAAGAGACAAAGATGCGGATTGTGTCGAGAGTTGAAGCAACATACAGGCTCTTCTTCCAATGACGGAAAGATACTGACTCTTGAAAACGGATATGAATAATTAATCAAATCCTCTTTTAGACTACTCCCCCCATCAATTTTTGTCAAAGCGGAAAAAATGCTATAATGAGCCAAAAGAAACACCAATAAATATCATGTATCGTCCATTCGTATTGGTCGTCCTCGATGGTTGGGGCATCTCCAATAGCGTCCAAGGAAACCCCATCCGCGAGGCCACCCTTCCCACCTTCGACAAACTCAATCAATTCTACCCGATGACCACCCTCCAGGCATCGGGAATTTCCGTCGGGCTCCCCTGGAATACCGCCGGCAACAGCGAAGTCGGCCACATGACCATGGGCGCGGGCCGGATCATCTATCAGAACATGCCTCGGATCGCCCTCTCCATCCAAGACGGAAGTTTCTTCAAAAACAAAGTCCTCCTGGAAGGAATGGAAAACGCCAAGAAAAAAGGGGCGACGCTCCACCTTATGGGCCTCATCAGCTCCGGTTCCGTACACTCCCACAAGGATCACATCCTCGCACTCCTTCGGATGGCCAAGGAAAATAGTGTTGAAAATGTCGTTCTGCACGCCTTTACGGATGGCCGCGATTCGTCTCCGACCTCTGCCATTGAGCATGTTCAAGAAGTGATTCGACAGATGCGCCTCGTCGGAGTGGGAAAGATTGCGAGTCTCTCGGGCCGAAACTTTGCCATGGATCGCAACAACAACTGGGATCGCGTAGAGAAAGCCTATTGTATGCTCACCGAAGGCGTCGGTGATCGCACTACCGATCCGCTTGTCTGCCTGGAGCAGGGCTACAGCAAGGGCGTCACCGATGAATACATGAACCCCACCATCATTGAAGAAGGAGGAAAGCCCGTGGGAATCATCAAAGACGGCGATACGGTCATATTTTTCAATTTCCGCGAGGACCGGGCCCGTGAACTCTCCAAGGCTTTTGTCCTGCCGGATTTCACCGGCTTCGAGCGAAAGGTGAGGCTAAATGTTTATTTTGTGACGCTGACCGAATATGAGAAGGGCCTCCCGGCGCATGTCGCCTTTCCTCCCGAAGACGTCAAAGGAGGTCTCGGTGAAGTCCTTTCCAAGAAAGGACTGAAACAGCTCCGGATCGCAGAAACCGAGAAGTACGCCCATGTCACCTATTTCTTCAATGGCGGCAATGAACAGGCCTTCCCGGGCGAAGACCGCATCCTCATACCCTCTCAGGATGTGGCTCGTTTCGATGAGCTTCCTGAGATGAGCGCTCCCGAGATCACTGACACCGTCATTCAAAAGGTCACCGAGGGCATATATGACTTCATCCTCGTCAACTATGCCAACCCAGACATGGTCGGACATACCGGAAACGAAAAGGCTTCAATCGAAGCGGTTCAAGCCACCGACAAAAGCCTCTCGCTCCTCATTCCCGTCGTTTTAAAAGCCGGTGGGGCACTCATCATTACAGCCGATCACGGCAATGTCGAAGAGGTGCATAACCTCTCTACCGGCGAGAAAAATACCGAACACTCCACCAATCCCATTCCACTCTGGTATATCACACCAGACAATCACCGAGAGGTACGAGCAGAGGAGATGTTGCGCGAACAAAATGAGGTACACGGCCTCTTGTCAGATGTCGCGCCTACCATTCTCTCGGCCCTCAACATACCGAGGCCAGCAGAAATGAATGGGACCAGCCTCCTCCCTCTCCTCAAATAGCTTTGACGAAGAAGCCGTTTTCCGGTACAAAGAACTGACCGCACTCGTTCCGCCTCCGCCAACTGGCGGACGGCGGATCAGTGGATTCTCTGGTCACCATTTTCATGCACAAATACGCCCCGATAGCTCAACGGATAGAGTACCGGTCTTCGGAACCGAGGATGTAGGTTCGATTCCTGCTCGGGGCACCATGGAAGGGAAGAGGGTCGGGAGGTTTCGGGTTCCCTGCCCGTCTGGCAGGCGGGGATCCCCTCCGAGCGCACAAAACGATTGGGAAGCGTGGCCGAGTGGTTGAAGGCAACAGTCTTGAAAACTGTCATACCAGAAATGGTATCGAAGGTTCGAATCCTTCCGCTTCCGCCAGAATTGAAAATCAGAATCCGAAGCAAAAATGCGGTCGGCGCGAAGCGCCGTCTGTTCTGAATTCCCCCCACAAAATCCTGATTCTGCAAGGATTCGCCACGCTCCGCGTGGCTCAAAAAGTACGGTTCGA
>JBDTWF010000030.1:0-3986 GCA_040006815.1 Candidatus Moraniibacteriota bacterium
AACCTCTGAAGAACGGGCGTCGTTAAACTTTTTTGACGAGAAAGGCGTAATGATATCCCCCCACATTTGGTTCGCTCTCTACTGAAAGACCAGTTGCTTCAAGAAGGTTTCGCATGGAATCAGGAGTGATTCGGCTCGCGCGCTCAGGTCCGACGCTTGTTTCCTTGGGATCCCACTCGATGATGAGAACTCGGCCAGTACTCTTCAGAATGCGTGTGGCTTCGCGCAGGATGACCTCCTTGTTCTCGTTTTGCATAAGGACATCTTTCATGACGACCCAGTCTACCATCCCCATGCCGAGGCCCGAACCGTTCTCGCGTTCCAGATTGACTCTCTGAATGGTGACATTTTTGACTCCGAGCGTCTTGGCCCGGCTTTCAATAGCTTCAAGAGCCGAGGGCAAGACATCCAGGGCATACACCTTGCCTTCGTTCCCTACTGCCTGAGCAAAAGCAAAAGAAAAGTAGCCCGAGCCAGCACCAAAATCAGCCACAACACTCCCCGGCTTCACGGTGAGTTCCTTCAAAACTTGATTGGGATCGCAAAAAGTCAGTCCGAGGGGTGCTTTCATAGTTTCTTTTCCTCTATTGTATCACAAAACCTTGCACCCTTGCTCAAGAAAAATGTACGGACGACTCATCTCATCCAATACTAAATACTCAGCGCGGAAAGGGAGAGATTTACCCCTCCGGGGCATAAACTTCTCATCTCTCGCCATCATAGAAGCAAAAAAGGGGCTGCACAAGGCAGTCCCTTTTTCACTTCTGCGGAAAGGGAGAGAATCTCACTACTCACCTTCGACAAACTAGGTTGCGTTCTATAGGGCTTCCGCCCTCTAGTCCCGCTTCGCGGGTCACCCCAAACAGGCAAACAAGTGTTTTCCCGACCCCTTTCCTGTTCGAATCTTCCCCCTCATCATAGAACAATTCCCTACCACCAAAAAGGCGCTAGGGATTTGTTATGGCGGAAAGGGAGAGATTCGAACTCTCGATACCCTTTCGGGTATGCCGCTTTTCGAGAGCGGTGCCTTCAACCACTCGGCCACCTTTCCAAGACTCTTCCATGGTATATTGTGCCTCCTTCTTGTACAAGAAAAGTCATGATTAAGCAAGAATAGAGCGGCGACGGGGGAAATATCGTACTTTCCAACAACGAGACGAGTTCATCGAAGCCCGCCCCGAACGCTCCCTGCTTCCTGGGTTCATCAATAAAACGAACTATTGGCAGAGGGAGCGGAAATCTCATTCGCTTCGCTCTTCGAAGACTAGTAGCTTTCAATCATTCATCCTGCCGAACCAGCAATAGATAAACTCCTTATTTTACAGAATAGTAAACTAGTTCTTCGTATCAAGAGTAGGGTAAATCGCACTATTAATCTGTATTGAGGATACGAGTTGATCAAATAGAGGCAAGTTATCCATTGCACCTTGTGGTTCCGTATCCGTAATAACAAAGGTAACTCCATTGTATGCTTGTGTAGTTATGACGACAGGCATGTTCCATCCAAACGAGGTTTTATACATCCCCATAACCGCTGGGATTTTTCCACCCAACATAAACGTTCTGGTTTCAGTCATATTACTGTATTCTTGAGCATGTGATTGGCCGCCATCTTTAAATCCAACATACAGATGAACCGTGATATATTTCATATTTTTAAAATCACCGTAACCATTCGGATCGTAGAAATAATCAGTTCTATCGTCACCAAAATTATCAGCTGTTCCCCCGTACATTCCACTGCCTGTCTTTAGAGTCCACCAAGAGGGGTACTGGAGAGTATAGAAATCGTCTTGACTGCTGAATGATTTCCATGTTTTTGAATCCACTGCCTTAGAATCTTTGTAGCTCTGGGCCTCTTTACTATTTGATAAATACTTAACCTTAAGAAGCTTTAAGCCACCAATGATGAAGGGAGATGACAGAAGCAAAATAAGTAATATTACTACGGCGTATAAAGTTTTTTTGCCAATGTCATGGTCATGCGGTTTTGCATTGAGCGGAGTTTCAGTATGAGCCCAATGAAATCTATCTCTTATTAAAAGAATTGTGGATAGGATTACATGGATATAAAGGAGTTCTAATATTATTCCGGCAAACCAAAAAAAACCACTGCTTTCATGAACGAAGGAAAGACCGAAGCTAAGTAATATTGGCGGATAGAATATAAAAGCAATTACTAACAATGTTGGTATTCCAGCATCTGCCCCTGCGAGAAGAAAGGCAAATGCGAATACCGATCCAATGACAGCTAATACGATCGAAAGAATCGCTTTTCTCTTTGTTATGGCAAAGTAAGATTTTACGCTATGGTCCACAGGAGAAATGTTTGGGATTTCCGTATTGGCAACAACAATCGTTTCATTCGTAAACAAATTCCTATAACTATAAATAACCAACAAAGCAAGTAAGGGAATAAAGCTATAAACGCCATCATTGATAGAGAATTTTCCAAAAGCCAAATCTAACAAATAAAATATCGCAAAAGCTACTTGCACTATTAAAGCCTTTTTATAAACGTTTCGCTCTAATTTGTATACCCCTCTCGCATATTTTGTTATAGATATTCCAAGATTGATAAAAAGAATGCCCAAACCGAGTAATAGTACCAGAGGGATCCCGAGAACGATCACAAAAATACCCTCAATCCACATGAGACCACTCACAATCTTTAATAGTAAAGGGGTCTCAGATGTTTTTTCAGGAATAGCTACTGATATATTATTCTCGTCTTGCATAGTCTAAATCTATATTATTAGGATACACTATTATCTGCCGAGAACTCTGTAAATCAAACTTTTGATATAACTTTCGACTCTCATGGGAACCTTCCGGCCAGCCCTAACCAAAAACCGCAGGGGGGTGATTTTGAGAGCGTTCGGGTCACTCATACTATGAGCTTGATGCGGAAAGGGAGAGATTCGAACTCTCGATACCCTTTCGGGTATGCCGCTTTTCGAGAGCGGTGCCTTCAACCACTCGGCCACCTTTCCTCGTTGATTCTCTGACGATAATCTAAAAAAACCGATGCCCTCGTGCTTCCCGGGTTTCCATCGAAACCCGCCCGGCGCTCACTTGTTCGCGCTCGGCCCCACTCGCCTGCCCCTGCCTGCCGGCAGGCAGGCGCTCGTAGTCCTGAGTTTACCGAGGGGCGAAGGAGGGGCCACCTTTCCAAGACTCTTCCATGGTATATTGTGCCTCCTTCTTGTACAAGAAAAGTCATGATTAAGCAAGATAGGATACGGGGCGTAAGAGACCTCGCAGACATGAAATAATCATTGACGAAAAAATGGCTGGTGCTAGAGTGAGAGTACAACATGCCCAAAGGAGGACCGTATTATGATGCATGAATACCCTACTGCTTCCGGTGATGTCGTTCCTATCGACGACACCTCGCTCCAGAAACAGCCGGTCACTGCCCAGGAAGAAAAGCGGCGGCGCTACCTCATCCCCGCGGAGGCCCCTGCTCCAAAACTCGTCGGCCAGGATAACCCCGACCAGGGAGATGGGGGAAATGTCGTCCTTTCCAACAACTAGACGGGTTCATCGAAGCCCGCCCCGAACGCCGCTCGCTTCCTGGGTGGCGTTTTTCTTTTACTCTCCTTCGCCCAAGATTTAGCTTTACAGCAAGCCATAAGAGTGATATCGTGGCTTGTACAAGGCATATGTTGGAGCGTTTCACCGATCCCCAAGTTTTAGTGCTTATAGTGGGCCTCGTGGCCCTTTTCGTATTGATACTCCTCGGTCTCGTCATTTTCCTCTGGCTCAAGGCCTCGCGAATCGAAAAAAAGCTTCATATTTTCTTTTCTGGAAAAAATGCCCAAGACCTCGAATCGGTCCTTATTGAAGAAAAAGATCGAATCCGAGTCATGGATGAGGAAATTCAGGAGCTTTTTGAGATCTCGAACAGGATCCACCTCCTCGCTCAGAAGAGTCTCCACAAAACCGCCGTCATGCGTTTCAACCCCTTCAAGGAGGTCGGGAGC
>JBDTWF010000031.1:0-2484 GCA_040006815.1 Candidatus Moraniibacteriota bacterium
CGGATCAAAGAGGCCACCTGTTTCAGTATGATACTTCTTGGCGGATTCGAGGAGCGAAAAAAGTTCTGGGGAAACGACGGAGCAGTCGCTCTGATTCAATCTCCAGAGGGCGTTGTCTTTCCGGAAACGGCTGTAGCGACCTTCAAATTCTCGGAACATCTTAAAAGCTTTTTTCAGAGAGGCTTGGGCAAAAGGGAGAGCTGCTTCTTCACACTGGATCTCGCAGTAGATGTCCGTCTTCATGATCTCTCCCCGGAGTTCGTAAGAAGCGCTTTTCCACTGGTTTGATCTATTCATACATATCGATGAGTCCGTTGTGATTGACATCACTTGCCTCATCAAGGTAGGAGAAGTCATCCTCATTCGGATACTGGTCCCAAACATTGGGCATGCCATCACTGTCATCGTCGGTGAAGTACTGGTGCTGATCGATTTGTGGATCGGGATCCATACCGTCGACCAAACCGTCACTGTCCGTGTCGGTAGTAAAGGCCGGCTCGATCACGGATACCGTTTTTGTGACTGGTCGGTATTCGATTATATTTTTGATGATTGGCTTGGAAGATTTCTTTTTTTCTTTGGACGAAGGGGTTGGCACAGGGTATCCTTTCTCGTCCTCATCGTCATCTTTCTCGTAGAGGTCATCAAAGTCCTCAGCATGTACCTTTTGGATTCCGGGAAACGCAAAAGAGTGCGGATCGTGCCAAATGGCCCTTCCGATCAAAAAGAAAAGCGGGAGAAAAAAAGCGACAAGAAGTGAGATTTTTCTGGAGCGCGTCATAGTCATACAAGAGTAAATTAGGAAGTTTTGGTTTTTCTGGTGCTTTTGGGCTGGCTTGTCGAAGATGAAGAGGATGAAGGTTGAACGATCTTCTGAAGAGTGACCGGCTGAGTCGTCGTTTGCGTCTGCGACTGCGTATGGGCTGCTACCTGTGCCGGCTGATCCTTCATGAGCGCGTCGTACTGAGCCTTGGCATCAGCCATGGTTTTTTGGAGAGCGGATTTTTTTGCTTCTACATTTTGGTAATACTGCGCCCGGGCCTCGTCAGACGCAGAGAGGCTCGCGAGATAGTTCTCTTGTTCTTGGGCTAATTGAGTGCTGTTTTTGATCTGTTCAACGGCAAAAACTGCGACCAATGGCGCAAAAAAGGCCAGAACCGTGATGAGCGAAAGCCAGAATCTCGTTTTGATTTTATTCATATGTTAGAGTGAGAAGGCGTTTAATCCGCACCATTTATAACGAATCCAAGCAAAAAAGTTTTCATCATTGGCCAAAAAAGCCCCTGATGAAGCCTTTCCCTTACTATGGAAGACCACTCTCTTTTATCAGTTGAAGGAGGGGTGGGGGAACCTCTTTCTTCCAAAACCGACCTGGAACTTGTGGATGCGGCCAAAAAAGATCCGGAGATTTTTGGTTTGCTCATGGAGCGCTTTGAAAAGCCACTTTTGCGTTATCTCGTACGCCTTACCGGATGGGCGGAAGCCGAAACGGAGGACATGCTCCAAGAGACCTTTATCAAGGCCTACCGGAATCTGAACGACTTTGACCCGGAATTGAAATTCTCAAGCTGGCTGTACCGGATTGCTCATAATCAGGCCATCGATACGCTCCGTCATCACTCGGCGCGTCCGACAATGAACATGCTTCCGATGGAGGATATTGCTCGCTTTATTCCGGCGGACACCGATGTGGAACGCGAGCTGGCTTCTCGGTATGACATGGAAAAAGTGCGTCAAGCCATCCTCGACCTTCCTTTGCGCTATCGCGAGGTGCTGATCCTTCGCTTTCTCGAAGACAAGGACTACGAGGAGATAATGGATATTTTGAAAAAACCCAAAGGGACGGTCGCTACTCTCATTAAGCGAGGGCGCACCATCCTTATCGAGAGCTTGAAAGAATAAGCCCCATTCTCTCGTATTACACACATATGACCTCACTCCGGGACAATGTCATCCAAAAGATTAGGCAAGAGCGCATCGAGCCTGTTTCGTCATGGCGCTTTCGTTTTTTCCGGGGACTGGGGTGGGTGGGGCTTCTCGTTTCAGTCATCCTGGCGAGCCTCTTCACAGCCTTTGCCTTTCATGTCATTTCCGAAATTGACTGGGAAGCCTACTCGCATGTCAACATTTCGTGGTATCAGGGAGCGCTCATGAGCCTTCCCTTTCTCTGGCTCATTCTCCTCGCGGCCTTTGTCATTTTGGCGACCTTTTTGGGAGAACGGACGCGTCACGGCTACCGTTACCCGGTGTGGGGTTTTCTCGCGGTTTTCTTTGCGTTGACGGCCGGGACGGGGATCGCACTTGAGAGCTCTCCTTTGGATGAGCCGGTAGAGAATTTCTTTATCGGAGCGCTTTCCAAACACGATCGCTGGGGAAAATTTATCCCTTCCGCCGAGAGGCAGTGGGCCCAGCCGGAGAACGGACTCCTTGGCGGAGAAGTTCTCACGGTTGATTCCAAGAATGAAACTCTCGAACTGGAGGATA
>JBDTWF010000032.1:0-9680 GCA_040006815.1 Candidatus Moraniibacteriota bacterium
GCCCAAATGGAAGCGGCGCGGTCTCTGTTTACGGTTGCCATCTTTGAAAGAGCATGGCTGCAGTCTCTTTTCGGGTGACCCTTCGGAAGAAGGGCTCTTGGTTGCAGATCTCGTTCCAGCTTTCTCGTCTATCCCCGGAATAGATTTCTTCGATGTTAAGCTCGAGCGATCGCGGAAGATAGTGGTTGTGCCGGTAGCGCGCCATGATTTCAAAGGCAAGCTTGAGGCCTTCAGCTGGGCTCTCGAACTTTACTCCCTGGAGGTAGAATTTTTCCCAGAAAGCAGCGACTGCATGGAGGCGTGCTCTAACAGGATTCGAAGCCCGAATGATCTCCCTGAAAATGGGTGAGCCGTCGGGGTCGCGGTTTACATTCACGAAGAAAAGAGCTCTCTTGTTGGCGGTGAAGTGGATGAATATGGTGTGAACCACGATCTCGACGAGAAAGGTTCTCAGCTTGGAGGGCTGGCCAGGGAACTTCGGATAGATAGATGCCATGGAATCTCCTTGCGTTTCGGTTGTTCGGGAACAAGAGACTGATGCCAGCACCATACGCCTGGGCCCTGGGCCTTGTCAAGAGAAAACCGTTTTTTCGAAAAGAAATGGTATACTCAATACATACCCAAGCTCGTGGTCAGGGTTCGGGAGCAAAAAAATAAACATTTTTCTATGTCTACCAAAAGAGCGGCTGTTGTGGCGTGCGGACTCGTCGGTTCTGCGCTCCTTTTTTCCTTTGTCTATCTTCAATTCTCTTCAGTAGTTTAAACAAACACTATGTCGACAAAACAAGCGGCTTTCGCCGCCGTTGGTTTAGTAGGGGCAGCCCTTCTTTTCTCATACATTTATCAGCAGAAAACGGCTGTCAACGAAGAGAGTAGCGTGGACACGATTCCTTCCATGAGCGTGAGTAAAGGGACATCAGCTCCGGTGACGCCGGACACGGCGACGGATGACATCATTGATCAAGCGATAGCTGATCGGGACGATCTCGATTCCGAGGCGGCGGGGGAGATTTCTGATCTCGAGAGCGGCAATGCCAAAGTAAATGATTTAAGCACTGTCTATGACGAAAATGAACTTTAGTAAGCGAGCCCTTGTTCTCGGTGCCCTCTTCGTATTGTTTATCGCTGTACCGGTGCTTGTCTTGGCTGATGACAGCGGTAGGAATAGTGGATCTTCCGATAAACCGTGGTTCAAGAAAGCGGAAGAACGAGCTCGCGAGGCTAAGAAGAAAGAAGAGGAACGAGCGAAAGAAATAAAGAACCGGATGGAAGAGCGGCAGAAAGAATGGGAAACCAAGCGCGAGTCCGTTTCCGATGAACGCAAAGCCAAGTTCTGTGATCGCTTTACGGAAACCGCCGGAAAGATGGCAGAGCGGATGAGCGAGCGAGGGGGCAAGGTGAAGGAAAATGTCGAGAATCATGAAGGAAAGCTCGAAGACAATCGCGGCAATCGCGATGAAAATCTCGGTGAAAAGCGCTCGGAACAAGATGCTCGGCGTGCCGAGCTGTACCGGAAGCTTGACGCGAGAGCCAAGACCGATGCTGAGAAAGCGGCTGTCGAGGCCTTCAAAGAAACCATGGATGCCGCTGTCAAAACCCGTCGAGCGGCCGTAGACTCTGCCATCAAGACTTTCCGTGACGGAGTAGATGCCGCTATTACTTCTCGTAAGAGTTCGATGTCCGGAGCGTATTCTGATTTCAAATCTGCCATCGATGCGGCTGTTTCCAAGGCAAAGTCGGATTGTGCGGATGGAGTAGATCCCAAGACCGTACGCTCCGCCTTCCAAGCGAGTATGGATGCGGCCCGAGAAGCTCTGAAAAGCGACCGGGGTGATATGGAGAAGGTCGGCGCCAAGGTTCGCGCGCTGGCAGAGGTTCGCCAGAATGCTTTTGAAAAAGCCCTGGCTGATTTCAAATCCACTGCCGAGAAGGCTCGAGCCGATCTTAAAGCAGTCTTCGGAGTAAGCTCATCATCGGATGAAACCGGTAGCTAAAGGAGGCAAAAAGCACCATTTTTCACTGATTTTTGATTCTCCACCTCAATGGGGTACAATGGGGTCATGGAGAAAAGATCGCTTATCTGGATAGGGGGAACCATAGGAGTCGCGACGATCGTCGGCGCGGCTTTTTTATGGCAGGCCAAGAGCCAAAAAGCCATGGCTCCCGTTGTGGAGACTGAAACGGCTCTCAGAGCTGATGCCAACGCGGTAAAGAATCCCACTGTCGAAGATCCTTCTGGCATACTGGTAGAAGAAAATCGCTCGCTCACTCTCGATGAGATCAGCACGGGAATCAAGGGCGATCTTTCTGAGGACGAGACGGCCTTTGAAGACGAGAACACTGCCGAAATTGGAAGCGTCGATTCGAGCCACAGCGTTGTAACTGAATTAGGGAATAGCTATGATGAATCAAACTACTAAATTTACATTTCTTCTCTTCGGATTCTTAACCCTCACTTTCCCGGGACAGGTTTTGGCTACTTCACCCCTTCTCAATTCAGAAGTTCTCAAGAACATAAATCTTGAGAAAGTACCTCTCGTCAAACTCCCACCAGCCAAGGCCAAAAATACGGAAGCTTTCTGCGCTGATTTTACTTCAACCCAAGCCAAGATCGCCAAGGAGTTCTCTGAAAAACGTGGCAAACTGGATGTCTTTCTCAAAGACAAAGATCAGAATCTGGATGATGAACGCAATGCACGCGATGCCAAACTCGAAGAGGCGCGGTCCAAGGCTGACCAGCGCCGTAGCGAGTGGTATCTCCGACTTGAGGCTCGAGCCAAGACCGATGATGAGAAGGATGCCGTAACAAAATTCAAGCAAACCGTCGAAAAGGCAGTGGAGAATCGTCGTGAGAGCATTGATGATGCAATCGCTGATTTTCGTAAGAGCGTCGATAGCGCGCTCACCTCGCGACAGAGTTCCATGGAGACCACACGCGATGCTTTCCAGGCGGCCATGGATGTGGCTCTCGAACAGGTAAAGACAGACTGTGACAATAATCTCACGACGGTAAACATCAAGAAGAAATTTAAAGACAACCTCAAGGTTGCCCGCGCTAAGCTCTCAAGCGACAAAACCAATCTCGACAAGGTCCATGATGACATTCAGACTCTTGCCACTGCCCGTCGAACGATCATAAAGAAAGCCCAGGTGGATTTTGACGCAGCGCTTGCTTCGGCGACGGCTGAGCTCAAGCGGGCTCTCGTGGAAACGAAGGAATAAATCTTTGGAGGAAAAAAAGAACAGGATGCCAGAGGGGCATCCTGTTTTCGTTCTTGCGTTGAAGACCGAAGCTAAGCCCCGGGAGAGGCAACTTCAAAAATTTGATGGGTACGGAGATGAACTGCTCGAAGGAAGTGACCGTCGTAAGCGCCGTACTTTCCGAAAAGCTGGCGGACGGTTTTTCTCACCGTTTCGTCGAAGGCCTTGAGGAAGGTCCGAGCGATCACGGCCTCGCAGGTCCAGTACGGGAGAGGCAGGACATGCTCACTCCGCTCCGGGCGTAGGCTGTGACCGACGACGGAACCGGCTACGAGGTAAAAGCGATGCGGGTCGTGGGTCGGGCGTTCGTAGAGAAATTCGACCACTGTTCCGCTCACATTGCGGACTTCGTAGGTAGAGACGAGCTCTTTCTTGTTTGGAAAAGCGCGCCAGGCGATGTTTTCCGCATAGGTTCGAGCGTTTCCTTCGTGGGGCGCGATGAGAACTCGAGGTGAGAGAAGTCGGAGGCCTCGGTAGAGACGGGTTGCTCCCTCACCTTCACAACGATGGGAGACGGCGACTGATCCCATCATTCGTTCACCTTGTTCCGGAGCGGAAAGAAGACAATCCTTCTTTTCCGGTTGATGCAGGGCATGAACTGCGATAGCAAAAGCGTGCATATCTCCTCCATCGTTCATGGAAAGGACTCCTTCCCCGGACTTCGGGTCGCTGGTAGAATAGGGAAAAGCCTATGAAAAAGCAAGTTATGCTCTCCTTTGCCGAGCGAGTCTATCGGGTGGTAGCCAAGATTCCCAAGGGAAGTGTCATGACCTATGGGGGAGTGGCCAAGCGAGCCGGTTTTCCAGGGGCGGCGCGGGCGGTTGGGACGGTTATGAAAGAGAACCCTGATCCGAAGCGGGTGCCCTGTCATCGGGTGGTGCGCTCCGACGGGAGGGTGGGAGAGTATGCGTTCGGGGGAAAAACCAAGAAGATCGCTCGACTCAAGGCGGAAGGGGTCTCTGTCACGGCGACCGGGAGGATCTTGAAAAGGGCTTAATTCCATGTTAGACTAGAGCCCTCCAGATGAAGATCTCAGAGGCGCAACGAGCGCGTTTTATCATTTCTGCAGACGACTATGGTATCCGTCGGACCGCCGGCCGGATTCTTCAGCTTGCCCAAACGGGGAAACTCGATCGAGTGGCGGTGATGGTGAATTATGTGAGTGAGGAGCAGGCCCGAGCGCTTCAGTCGACGCGCGTGAAGATTGACATCCATCTTGACCTTATCGCACTCCTCGGCCGCGGAGCCGTTCTCGGTGATTCTACTCTTTGGCGGGGAATCTCTTTTCTCTTCTCTTTCCTTCTTGGTCGAGTCAGCCCGAAAAAAGTAGAAGCAGAGTGGCGTGCGCAGATCGAAAAATTCAGAGTGCTTTTCGGAAAACTTCCCGATGGATTGAATTCCCACGAGCATGTCCATTATTTTTCAAGCTTTTTCCGCGTTTTCGTCAAGCTCGGGAACGAGTATCACACTCCCTTTGTCCGTTTTGGAAAGGCAGGCCTTCTCCTGCATGTCCAGCAATCTGTTATCGGATACATTCTTTCTCTCCCACATTTTTTGGACAAACGGACCTTTCTTTTGGCTGAAGCGGATTCAACCGATTATCTCGTCGATCTGAACTGGCTCAAGAGCTTTGAGCACCTCATCCGTTCCATGCCTCAGAACGGTAATGTCGAGCTCGTCGTGCATCCAGAGAAGGAAGAGGAGGCTGCATTCGTCACGGAAACATTCTGATTCCTATGACTGCCCCCAAAGAAAAACCAAAGAAAAAGTCGTCCGCTCCCACAAGCGGTCCTTCGGAGTGGATCACGGTCAAGGGGGCTCGGACGCATAACCTCAAGAATGTGACGGTGGCTCTTCCCCGGAACAAGATGGTGGTCTTCACGGGACTGTCTGGCTCGGGGAAGTCTTCACTTGCTTTCGATACCATCTTTGCCGAGGGTCAGCGCCGATATGTTGAGAGCCTCTCCGCCTATGCGCGGCAGTTTTTGAATACCATGCAGAAGCCGGATGTGGACGAGATCAGCGGCCTCTCACCGGCAATTTCGATCGATCAGAAATCCGCCAGCCGTAACCCACGCTCGACGGTTGCCACCGTGACGGAGATCTACGATTATCTCCGCGTTCTCTACGCGCGCCTCGGCCGTCCTCATTGTCTCGAATGCGGTCGCGAAATCACCAAGCTCTCGAGTGAGGAAATGCTCGACACGGTCAAATCTAAAGTGAAAGAAGTGCTGAAGCATCCCCACAAGAAGGACGCGCCGGTCGTGGTCTTGGCGCCGATCGTCCGGGGACGGAAAGGGGAGTACTATCAGCTTCTCTACAATGCCTTGAACCGCGGCTTTTCTTCGATCTTTCTCGATGGCGTCCGGAAGAGCCTCCGTGAGCGGGTGCTCCTCAAGAAAAATTTCAAACATGACATTGATCTCGTGGTCGACGAATTCCTGGCGCGTGATTTTGAGCAGTACGCGGATGACACGACCATCCGTTTGTCGGAAGCGGTGCAGAAGGCGCTCGAAGAGGCGGAGAACATCGTCAAGATAAAGATCGGGGAGGAAGAATTTCTTCTCTCGGCCCGATTCACCTGCCCCTACGATGGCTTTTCCTATCCAGAAGTTGAGCCGCGCCTCTTCTCCTTCAACTCGCCCTACGGTGCCTGTCAAGCGTGCAATGGTCTTGGGACCAAGTATTTCTATGGCAATGAGCCCTGCGATGTTTGCCATGGGACCCGCCTCCGTGAGGAAGCCCTGCATGTCCTCATCGGAAAAAAGAACATCGTCGAACTGACGAAGCTGACGACGAATCTCGTTTTTGATTTTTTCATCGAACTCTCCCTCACACCGCGCGAGAAGCAGATCGCCGCGGTCATTCTCCGCGAGATCGAAAGCCGCCTCCAATTTCTCCTGAATGTCGGTCTCAACTATCTGACGCTTGATCGGCGGGCCAATACGCTTTCCGGGGGTGAGGCTCAGCGCATTCGCTTGGCGAGTCAGCTCGGCTCCCAGCTTGTGGGCGCCCTCTATGTCCTTGATGAGCCGACTATTGGCCTTCATCAGCGTGACAATGATCGCCTCATCGAGACGCTCGTCACGCTTCGCGATCTTGGGAATACCATCGTCATCGTGGAGCATGATGAGGACACGATCTTTGCTTCAGACTATCTTGTGGACATCGGTCCAGGAGCGGGGGTCCATGGGGGCGAGATCATCGTTTCGGGCTGGCTGGACGAGCTCCTCACGGCCAAGACCAATGCTTCGAAGTCACTCACGCTCGCCTATCTGCGCGGAGAAGAAAGGATTCCCATTCCGAAACCGCGGCGGACCAAAGACAAGGGCATGCTACGCGTGCGCGGAGGGCGCGCCTTCAACATCAGGGATCTGAATGTCGATATTCCTCTCGGCCGCTTCATCGCGGTCACCGGAGTGTCTGGTTCGGGGAAATCCTCTTTCCTCTATGAGATCGTCTACAAGAATCTCCAGGGCCGCTTTGATCGGCGCTACAAGACGAACAAGGTGGAGAATTGCTTTTCCTTCACGGGAACCGAGTATCTCTCCCGCGCCGTCATGATCGACCAGAGTCCGATTGGACGCACTCCGCGTTCCAATCCCGCTACCTACACCGGTGCCTTCACGCATATCCGGGACCTCTTCGCCTCGACCGAAGAAGCTCGCGTCCGAGGCTGGAAGGCTGGCCGTTTCTCTTTCAACCGGCCTGGCGGACGCTGTGAGACTTGCGAGGGGAATGGCTTCATCGCGGTCGAAATGCATTTTCTTCCGACGGTCTATGTGCCCTGCGATGTCTGCGACGGCAAGCGCTTCACCAAGGAGACACTTGAGGTGGTGTACAAACACAAGAACATCCATCAGGTCCTCACCATGACCATCGAGGAGGCCTATCAATTCTTCTATGACATTCCGGCCATCTCAGATCGGCTCAAGACCTTGAATGAAGTCGGTCTCGGCTATCTTGAGCTTGGCCAATCAGCCACGACGCTTTCCGGGGGCGAGGCTCAGCGAGTGAAGATCTCGAGCGAGCTCTATCGCCAAGCCACTGAGCGCACTATTTACCTTCTCGACGAGCCGACCATCGGCCTTCACTACGAGGATGTGAAGAAGCTCATTGAGATCCTCGACCGCCTCGTCAGGAAGGGGAATACCGTCATCGTCATCGAACACAACATGGATCTCTTGAAATCGGCCGACTACCTCATCGACATCGGACCCGAAGGCGGCGCCGGTGGCGGAAAGATCGTCGCGGAGGGAACTCCCGAGGAAGTAGCCAAGAGCAAAAAATCACATACCGGACATTACTTGAAGAGGGCCTTAAATAAGTGAGCTGAATGATTTATTTTTCTTTGAATTTCTCGATTACTTCCTTGTAGAGCTCTTGCCAGGCATGAGCTATTTTGGCGCGTGAGAAACGCTTAACCGTCTCAAGTCCGCCCACACCGAGTCTCTGTCTTTCTTCCGGATTCTGGTAGAGGAAAAGAATTTTTTCAGATAATGTCTTCGTGTCACCCGGCTCCACGAGGGAGCCGTTTTCGGGAGTAATATACTCAGCCAAGCCCCGAGCGCGTGCTCCGATGACCGGGATGCCGGTGGCCATTGCCTTCATCATACTGAGGCTCTGGGTCTCGGCCGTACTCATGATGGCAAAAACATCGGCCGCCCGGTAGATGCGGGCATAATCTTCAACGCTGACAGTCCCAAAAAATTTTACTCGCGCCTCGATACCGAGCTCTTGCGCCAGGGCTCTTAGAGAACCCTCGGCTTCTCCGTGTCCGGTGATAGCAAGACCGAGTTCAGGGATACGATCCTTGAGGAGTGCCACTGCGTGGAGTATGTCATCAATATGTTTTTCGGGAGCCAAGCGACCGGTATAGAGGAGGGCGAAAGGGGAAAGTCCGAATGTCTTTTTGAGTTCAATGTGTTCTCCTCTGGAAAACGGGAAGAAATGCTCAAGGTTGATCGGATTGGAGATCACTCGGGAAGGCTTGTGAAATCCATAGTGACGCATCTCGTTGAGAATGCCCTGCGAGGGCGCTGTGACGAAATCACAATGATTGTAATACCAGGAAACAAATCGGAGAGCAAGCCTCTGGAGAAGTGGTCCTTGCAGGGGGCTGTACTGGAGGAATTCGGTCAGCGGAGTGTGATTGGTTCCGATAAGGGGAGCACGGAGAAAAAAACTCGCGGCCAGTGCTTCAAAGCCAACGCCAAAGAAAAGGTGGGTATGGATGATATCGGGACGTTTTTTTCTCATCGAGAGCCACCGGAGAAAAGTGGGGAGTACCATGCGGCCCTGCTTGGTCGGAGCGGGATACGGAAAAGCGAAGAAACGGCGAATCTCAATATTGAAGCCAATCTTTTTCTCAGCAGAGGGGACATGGGAGCGATCAAAGTCTTTCTTGGCATAGCGAGGAGCATGGATGCAAAGATCATGACCCAGTCCAGAGAGCTCCTCAGCTGATTCGATAATGGAATCCGAGATACCAGAGAGCTCCGGATAAAAATTGTCCGAATAGACGGCGATTTTCATAGACATTACAGTTGGGCGGTTTTTTTCTGAAGAGCGTCAGTAATCTTTCGAAACAAAAAATAGCTCCCAAAGGCGATGGCGACAAGGACAGGGAGGAAGGTACTTGCGCGGTGAAGGTAATCACTGAAATTATAAAACGCACCAAAGAAATAACCGAGTAAGAGAAAAAGAGCCGCCTTCGGGAGAGTAAGAAGCGTGCACCAGAGAAGAAACCGTCGGAAGGAAAGATTGAGAGCGCCGATGAGCATAAAACCTGCCACCGGGACAACTGGTGTAAATTTGAGTGCGATCATGGCCATGCCGAAATTCTCGTGAAGCAGTCGCTCTATATTGGAGAGCCGCTCTTCTCTCAGTCCGAACCGACGGGCCAGGCGATGAGTCAGAGTAAAGCGGCTCATGGAGCCGAGGAAATAGTAGAGACTATCGGGAAGGAGATCGCCAAGGATCGAAAGGAGAAAAATGATCCACGGATCAAAGTAGCCGAGAGCCGACGCAAAGCCGGCCGCAGCCGTGGTCACTGGTCCCTCGACGCACATCGCGAGGAAAATGAGCCAATAGCTGTTCGCGATGGCCCATTGGACGAGGTCGTGAAAGTTTTCGGGGAGGAGCATGTTTCGACGATACCGTGAAGCCTCGGGGTTGTCGAGTTCTTTGAAAGGTAGCGTATAATAAAAAAGCTTTGTCTCTAGACCCTTTCCTCATGAAATTCTCATTCGTCATCCCGGCTTATAACGAAGAGGCTTACCTCGGGGCGTGCCTCGAGTCGGTTCTCTGTGCCCGGAAAGGGAGAGAGAGTGAAATTGAGGTGATTGTCGTGAATAACGCGAGCGTCGATCGGACGCGAGAAGTAGCCCTTGCATTTCCGAATGTCTGTGTTGTGGATG